>JABMPV010000256.1 GCA_013202595.1 bacterium | reverse complement strand
TTTGCTGATTGCTGATTGCTGATTGCTGATTGCTGATTGCTGATTGCTGATTGCCGTCCGTGGACGTCGGACGTCGGACGTCGGATGTCGGACGTCCGATGTCGGACGTCGGATGCCGGATGCCGGACCATCAATACGCTGTTGTGCGGAAGACCGGTTGGAACAGGGCTGTGTGGTGGCTGCATGCGGAGTCGGCGGGGCATGCGGAGCAGATCGGGGTCGTGGCCTCGGGGCAATGGCGGCGCATCTGGAAGAGGAACCAATCCACGGTCCCCATGTCGCGGCCGCTTTCCTCGGCCAGCGCGGCCACAGCGAGGTAGCACGCCCTGCGGATCGCCTCCTCGTCGGCTGAGGGGAGCAGCAAGCGATCGGTTACCGCCCTGCGAAGTGAGTGATCGGCGATGGTGACCATCCCCGTCCTCAGACACGTCCGCTGGATGTGGTAGTCGACGATGGGTGGGGCGTCGTCCCCGGCTGCCTCTCTGAGCCAGGCCTCGGGGCGCTGGCGCAGGATGACCCCGAGCAGGGCCGATTTCTTGCGGAGGGGATCTTCCCGGTACCCCCCGACATGATCGAGGAGGCGCAGGAGAGCCGACAGCGGATGGTCCGTGCTTTCGGCGGCGGCCACCATCGACTCGGCGGTCCACACGAGGCCGGTCATCGTGCGCCCGTAGGCGGTGGCGAGGCCGTGGTAGGTGTCCGACTCGGGAAGCGGATTGGTACCGCCGTCATCGGCGAGGCGGCTGTCGAATGCCCGGCGGGTCAGAGCAGCCATGGCGGCCGGTCCGAGGCCGCCGGGTTCGTCGTGGAGCCATCTGGTGAAGGCTGCAGACAGGTAATCGCTTCCTTTGCGCTCGACACCGCCGAGTGGGGCGATCATCGGGCGATCCCATCGACCCGAGCGAACTGTCCAGAAGCCCCATTGCTGGAGCGTCGATGCGAAGAGTGTGTCGAGCGCCACAGGGTGATGGGTGGGCGGCCAGGTCTCTCCGGCGAAGTCCGATCCGGAGAAGTCGTCGAGACCGCCCAGGAGGCGTGCGATCGCGAAGACCTGCGCCGGGTCGACGGTCACCCGGTCATCCACCGGCGGGTCGGGGAGCGGTTCGGGCGCGAGTAGGCGAGCGGGCCCTACCCCTGTGACCTCGGCTGCCGAGGCTGCGACAGCGCGGCGGCCGGCTTCGACGGGATGCATCCCCCTGATGAGGTGAGCGGCGGCCGTTCCTGTGAATGTATCGCCTGCGCCGGTGGTGTCCACGACGGTGACGGGGACCCCGGGGATGCGGGTGTGGTGGTCGCCCTGCATCGCCATGGCGCCGCCCGGTCCCAGCGTGAGATACCTGATCGCACCGGTCGCGGGCGAGGCGCACCCGGGCCACAGTGCGTCGGCTTCATCCTGATTGCAGACGAAGACCGAGCACTGCTCCGCCGTTGATCTCACGAGGTCGGGGTGATCGATCGCCGCATGGATGTACGTGGTGCTCACCACGACGCATCCCAGCGTCGAGAGAGTGTCCACCCACAGGCGCTGACGCTGCGGTTCGGCAAAGGGCACGCAGAACACCCACCGTGGCACTTCGTCGAGCATGCCCAGCAGATCGGGGGTCATCTCGCCCTCGGCTCCCATGAAGGCGTCGTACCGGGTGGGTGCTCCAGACGAGTCGTAGGCGATCTCGAAGCGCGGGAGCCGTTCAGGGGGGACGATCGGCCCGACCCACTCCAGATGGTCGAGAGCCGGTGCGAGGGCGTCGGGCATCGGATCGGGCCGCGGCGCCAGCATCGTCACCCTGACCCCGGCCCGGGCGGCAGCCAGAGCCGTATAGAGACCGGAGCCGCCGGGGGTGGCAACCGGCGCCCCTTGCACATGCAGGACGTCGAGCGACGCGCCGCCGATGACGAGGAGATGCGGGGCGTCGTCGACTCCGGCCAGCCAGAGTGCGGGATCGAGCATGGCGACAGGCTACAACCGTGTATGGCGCAGAGGGGGCCGGTCGATTCCCCGTGGAGCGGAGCAACGGGCGAGATCGGTCCGTGCGGCGGTCGCTCTAGCCGTTGGGGTCGGGAAGGCCGGCGAGCGATGCGCCAGCTGCCAGACGGTCGAGTGCCTCGACGGCCACATCGACCTCGTCGGTCGTCGTGTGGTGGACCATTCCGATACGCAGCAGACCGCCGGATTCCATCAGCCCCAGCCGGCCGATCGGCTCGATGGCGTAGTAGTGGCCGGCCCAGGTGAAGATGCCCTGTTCGCCGAGGAGTTCCGATGCCCGCTGAGGTGTGATTCCGTCGATGGATACCGCAAAGGTCGGTGTCCGGTCCGGACCGTCCTTCACGCCGTACAGATCCACGCCGTCGATCCCGGCGATTCCATCGATGAATCGCCTCGACAGAGAGCCCTCATAGGCGCGCACCGCCTCCATGGCCGGGCCCATCGCGGCCCTCCGGTCCGGGCCCTCACCGAGGCGTGCGAGGTGGTCGACCGCTGCGGTCACCCCGGCGAGGCTTTCGTAACTCGGCGTCCCGGTCTCCCATTTGTCGGGCCCCGTGCCCGGCGCGGGCCGGATCTTCACTGCGTCGATGCTCTCGAGGAGATCGGAGCGGCCCCACATGATGCCGGTGTGCGGGCCGAAGAACTTGTAGGCCGAAGCAACCAGGATGTCGCATCCGATCGCTCCGACGTCGATGGGCCAGTGCGGAGCCAGGTGGACCGCGTCGACGAAGACCGTCGCTCCCACCTCGTGCGCCAGTGCCGTGATCTCACGCGCGTCCACGACCGTCCCGAACGCGTTGGACGCGTGGGTGAACGCGACCAGGCGGGTCCGATCGGACAGCACTTCGGCGATGTGGTCGGCACGCAAGCGGCAGCCGTCGTCCGGGTCGAAGTCTGCGAACCTGATCGTGGCTCCCGCCCTGTCGGCTGCAATGAGCCACGGCGAGATGTTGGCGTCGTGGTCGAGACGGCTGACGACGATCTCATCTCCGGGCCCCCAGGTCCGACCGAGTGCCCGGCTGAATGCCAGCGTGAGGCTGGTCATGTTCTGACCGAACGACACCTCGCCCGGCCGTCCCGCGATCAGATCGGCCACGGCGAGGCGGGCGTTATCGGCCAAATCATCGGCGATCCGGCTGGTGACGAACGGGCCGTCGTGGTTGGAGATCCCGGCGCGGAGCACCGACGACATCGCTTCGACCACAGATTCCGGGGTCTGGGTGCCCCCCGGGCCGTCGAGATAGATGGCACCTCTGCCGTCCACCCGGCGCTGCAGTGCGGGGATCTGCGCTCTGGCTGCTGCTACGTCGATGGTCACGGCCAACTCCTCTCCGGTTGGAGTTGAGACTAGGAGGCAGCCGTGGCGGCCCGGACGCGCCGACGCCTCCCCGAAGGGAGGCGCCGGACGGTCTCTTCGACCCGATCAGTCGCGGGTGGGCTCGATGTAGCCCTCATGCTCCAGATGCAGGAAGATCTGGTGCGCCGCCTGGTCGGGCGTGATGTCGGTGGTGTCGATGACCACGTCGGCGTCGGCAGGCACCTCGTAGGGGTCGGAGATCCCTGTGAACTCCTTGATGATCCCTGCACGCGCCTTGGCGTAGAGGCCCTTGCGGTCCCGCACCTCGCAGACCTCGACCGGGGTCGAGATGTGCACGAGGATGTAGCCACCGAGCGGCTCGATCATGCCCTTGACGATCTGGCGGACGCCGTCGTAGGGAGCGATTGGGGCGCAGATTGCGATGCCGCCGTTCTTGGTGATCTCGCTGGCGACGTAGCCGATCCGCTGGATGTTCAGGTCACGATGCTCCTTGGAGAACCCGAGCTCGGACGACAGGTTCTTGCGCACGAGGTCGCCGTCGAGCAGGGTGACCGGTCGGCCGCCCATCTCGAGGAGCTTCACACGCAGGACGTTGGCCACCGTGGACTTGCCCGACCCGGAGAGCCCGGTGAAGAACACCGTGAGGCCCTGCAGTGAGCGGGGCGGGTGGGTCTTGCGCAGCTCGTCTGCCACCTTCGGGAAGGTGAACCACTCGGGGATGTCCCTGCCCGTCGAGAGGCGATCCCGCAGATCGGTGCCCGAGATGGACAGGGTCTTGGTGCCCTCTGCGATCTCGTCGACGGCGTCGTAGCGGTCCTCATCGGGGAGGTAGACCATCATCTTGAAGTCGACCATCGCGACGCCGATCTCCTCCTGGTGCTTTTCGAGCAGGGCTTGGGCGTCGTAGGGGCCGTAGAACGGCGTTCCCGACGAATCGGAGCCCGGGCCGGCGTGATCGCGGCCGACGATCAGGTGCGTGCACCCGTGGTTCTTGCGGATGATGGCGTGCCACACGGCCTCGCGGGGTCCGCCCATGCGCATTGCGAGAGGGAGTAGCGACAGTTCGGCAGTGTTGCGCGGGTAGCGATCCATGATCGCGTGGTAGGCCCGCACCCGGGTGTAGTGGTCCACATCGCCGGGCTTGGTCATGCCGACGACCGGGTGGATGAGGAGATTCGCCTCGACTTCCTTGGCCGCCCGAACGGTGAGTTCGAGGTGGGCGCGGTGCATGGGGTTGCGGGTCTGGAAGGCGACGATCCGCCGCCATCCGCGCTTGGCGAAGCGGCTGCGCACCTCTGCGGGTGTCATGCGAAGCGTGCGGAAGTCGTAGTGGAGGGGGGCCTGGACGCTTTCGATCCTGCCGCCGACGTACCAGGGCTTCGTCGAGTTGAGGAGGAATGCGACGCCGGGGTGCTCAGGGTTGGTGGAGCCGAAGACCTTCTGCGCCTCATCCTCGAGATCGGCCTGCCACACATCGGAGACATGGAGCACGGCGATCATGACGCCCTCTTCATCCCTCAGAGCGAGCTTCGAGCCCTCACTCAGTTTCGAGGCCGTCTCATCGTCGACGTCGAGCATGATCGGCATCGGCCAGAGCGTGCCGTCGGCGAGACGCATCTCGTCACGGACACCTTCATAGTCGGCCTTGCCGAGAAATCCGGTGAGCGGGGAGAAGCCGCCATTGATCAGCAACTCGATGTCGCACAGGTGGCGGGGGGTGAGGTCGTACGACGGCCAGTCGAGTGACTCCGTCTTGATCTCCTCGGTGCGTGCTTCGTCGACGAGGAGGTCGACGAGGGTGCCGCCGTGAGGGGCAATGAGCATGTCGGACACGTTGAATCCTTCCTGAGGCCAAATGGGGCTCGCGGCGCGACTCAAGGCGGCGCGCGCGATGGGGCAGACGGATGATAACCCGCTGGTCGGGCGGAGGACGAACCGGTGATCGGTACGATGCCCCGCCCATGGACCTCACTGCCTCACACGTGCTCTCCACCTGGTCGGCCGGGCTCGCCGTAGCCGCCGCCGTCGTGGTGTGGTGGCGGGTGGTGGGGCGGGGATATCTCTGGCTCGCCGCCGGAACCACCGTGCTGTTCGGTGTCCCGGCCGCATGGTCGGGTGGCGGGGCCTGGGCGTGGGCGGGGTGCGGTCTCGCGACCGTGGCCATCCTCCTCGCAGGCCGTCCGGGTCTGGCTGCCTTGGCTCTGGGAGCAGGTGGAGCCGCTTTCGGTGTCGCCGCGATGCTGGACGGGCCGGTGCTATTGACGATCTCTGGAGCGCTCCTGCTCGGTGGGATCACAGCGGAGATGATGCTGGGGCACTGGTTCCTGGTCGATCCGACCCTGCCGAGATGGGCGCTGCGGCGTCTCGACGTGGCCGGTGGAGCGGGTGTCGTGGTGGATGCGATCGTGCTGGCCGCTCTCGGGGTCTTCCCATGGGCATCTGTGGATCTCGTGCTGGGCATCGGGTTTCTCGCCCTGTCGGTGATGACCGTGATCCTGATGGTGGCTGTGTGGTACTCCCTCGCTGAGGAGGGGTACTCGGGCGTGATGGCCGCGACCGGGCTCTCGTATCTCGCAGTGCTGACGGCCATCGGTGCGGCGGTCGTCGGACGCCTATTGGTCGACGGCCCGGTTCTGGGCTCCTGAGCACAGGTACGATCGGGGATCGTGAAGATCTACACAAAGACCGGCGACGACGGGACGACCGGCCTCTTCTATGGAGGCAGGGTCCGCAAGGACGACACAGGGCCTGAGGCGTATGGCGCGGTCGATGAAGCCGTCTCGGCAATCGGCGTGGCGAGAGCTGCAGCAGGTGACGACCCCATTGCCGATTTGCTGCTCGATGTGCAGCGAGATCTCTTCGTCGTCGCAGCCGAGTTGGCGACCGACCCATCGAATCATCACAAGCTCCAGCCGGGAGTGAGCAAGTCGACTCCCGAGATGGTGTCCGGGCTCGAATCGGCCATCGATCAGATCACGGACGGTTCGGGTCTGCCCACGGAGTTCGTAGTCCCTGGAGGATCTTCCGTCGCCGCAGCCATCGACCTGGCCCGGACGATCGTTCGGCGGGCCGAGCGCAGGACGGTCACGCATCTGGCCGTGACCGCCATGGACGGCTCGGCCGTCGAGTATCTCAATCGCCTTGCCGACTACCTGTATGTCCTGGCCCGTTCGGCCGAGGACGCGTGGGTGCCGAGTCGGGCGCACCAATCGAATCAGGAAGGAGCCTGACAGTGGCCGAGTTCACCACGGGAACCCTGGAGGAGGGCGGCGACGCTCTCGTCGTCGGCGTCGGAAGCGACAGAGCCTGGGACGAGGGGGCGGCCTGGGTCGTCGAGCGTCTCGGCGGCAGGCTGTCCGGCTACTTCGATGCAGCCGACTTTTCCGGCAAGCCGGGCCAGTCGATCAAGGTCCCGGGTGGCAACGAAGTGCCCTACGACCTCGTCGTGTTCGTGGGTTTCGGTGACACTCCCGACGACGAGGCAGTGCGCATGGCGGCCGGCACGGCCGGTTTGGCCACCTCCCGTTCTGCGACGGTCGTCACGACACTTCACACCGCGTCGGCCGACGGCGCCGCAGCCGTCGCGATGGGCCTTCTGCTCGGGCAATACCGCTTCGATGCCCACCGCTCCAAGCCGAAGCCGAGCCTCACGGAGACCGTGCGTCTCGTTGGAGCAAATGAAGCCGACATGGACGCCGCCGGGCGGGCCGTGGTGATCGCCGATGCCGTCGCATTGGTGCGTGATCTGGTCAACACACCTGCGGTCGACAAGTCGCCGGAGACCCTGGCCGGGGTGGCGATGGACATCGGTGAGCACACCGGAGTGCGCGTCGTGGTGCATGACCTCGAAGCCTGCCGCGAAGCCGGTTTTGGCGGCCTCCTGGGTGTGAACGCCGGCGCCGACGCTCCGGCCAGGATGGTCGAATTGTGGTACGAACCAGAGCAGGCAGACGCCTTCGTGGCGTTCGTCGGGAAGGGCATCGTCTTCGATTCCGGTGGCCTCTCGATCAAGCCTGCAGCGGGCATGGAGACGATGAAGACCGACATGTCGGGCGCGGCCGCCGTGTTCGGGGCAGTTCAGGCAATCGCAACCCTCGGTCTGCCCGTCAAGGTCCTGGGTGTGGCGCCACTCACAGAGAACCTCACAGGGGGGTCTGCGACGAAGCCGGGCGATGTCCTCAAGATCCGCAACGGCAAGACGATCGAGGTGCTCAACACCGATGCGGAGGGCCGTCTCGTCCTCGCCGATGGTCTGTCGTTGGCCGTCGAGTACGAACCGGATCTCGTCATCGACATCGCCACCCTCACCGGTGCCTGCGTCGTGGCTCTCGGCGAGAAGATCGCCGGTGTACTCGGCACCGGCGATGCTCCAGATCGGGTCGCCGATGCGGCCGGAGTCGCCGGTGAACGGATCTGGGTGCTTCCGATGCCCGATGACTACCGCAAGTTGATCGAGAGCGATGTCGCCGACATGAAGAACATCGGGGGCCGGTACGGGGGCACGATGACCGCCGCCCTGCTGCTCGAGGAGTTCGTCGGGGACGTGCCGTGGGCGCACATCGACATCGCCGGACCTGCGAGGTCGGGTGAGGTGGATGGCTACATCGTCAAGGGAGCGACCGGATTCGGAGTGCGGACGCTGGTGGCCATTGCCGAGTCGATGACCTCGTCCTGAGAGGCCGCTCAGCCGACGGAGCATCCCGCGTGAGCCGGTACTACCCTTCGTGGTCGGCATGTCACGCCGATTGATTCGCAACTCCGTAGTCCTCGACCTGCTCTCGCTGGTCGTTGCGATTGAGATCGCCTCGATCGTGGTCTTCAACACGGCCATACCCTGGCGGTTCCGTGAGGACGTCTGGAGTCTCCTCGGTTCGCTCGGTCTCGGCGCGCTGGTCGGCCTCTACATAGCCAATCGATCTCAGGGCGCAGGTGTGCCCCGTCCGTCCTACGGGAGGGCGGTCTCGGTGATCGGCATCGCTTTGTCGGTCACGGCCATCTCCCTGGTCTTCGGGCGGGCGTACTGGTCGAGGAACTTCCTGCTGGTCGTCACGGCAACGTGGCTGGTCACAGCTCTCGCTCACAGGGCGTTTCGGCGCCGCAGGCCGTGGACCGAACCCATGGCCGTGGTCACCAACGAGAAAGTCCTCCTCGATCACCTGCTCGCGGCCCCTCATGCCGAGATCGTCGATGTGCTCGATCCTTCCGGACTGGTGCCCGAGGAACCTCTGCCCAAGGGCACCGTCATCGCAGTCGACCTGCGAGCCGTCCTCTCCGACGACATGGCCCGGTTCGTCTCGTCCTGCAATCTCGCCGGGTATCCCATGCGTGGTCTGGTGTCGGCATACGAGGAGCACACGGGCCGTCTGGCGATCGTCCACCTCCACGAGGGGTGGGAACTGACCGTGCCATTGGCCAGCAGGGCGCCCTACGTCCGCACCAAGCGTCTCAGCGACACCGCAATGGTCGTGCTGACATCACCGATCGTCCTGTTGCTGGGGCTCGTCATCTCAGCCGCCATCAAGATCGACACACGGGGCCCCGTGATCTTCAAGCAGCGGAGGATCGGCCTCGAAGGTGAGCCGTTCACGCTCTACAAGTTCCGCACCATGCACACCCGTCACGAGATGGCGACGGCCCGATTCGCCGGGCGTAAGGATCAGCGGGTCACGAGGGCGGGCAGGTTCCTTCGCAAGATGAGGGTCGATGAGCTCCCGCAGCTGTGGAACGTGCTGCGAGGCGATCTGAGCCTCGTCGGCCCGCGGCCGGAGCAGGCTCCGTTCGTCGAGACGTTCAGCGAGACCATTCCCTTCTACACCCATCGCCATCTGGTTCGGCCGGGCATCACGGGATGGGCGCAGGTCAACTTCGGCTACGCAGACAGCGAGGCCGACACCATCGAGAAGCTGTCATTCGACCTGTACTACGTCAAGCACCTGTCGCCATGGCTCGACCTCGAGATCCTCGGCCGCAGCGTGTGGACCGTCCTCAGCGGGTACGGGGCTCGCTAGCCACGGCTGCGGCTCGCGCTGCTTGCATCACGGCGATCGTGATGCCGGTCATGGCAACGATCTCACCGATCATGAATGCCCTGCCGACGCGGATGACCTCCGTCTCCGCACCGACGGCAAGCACCGCCATGGCGACCGCGAGACCGGCCAGCCACACGATGGCGAGACGCCCCGTTGCCTTGAGGGCGATCAGCATCTGCTGGGCGAACAGGGCGACAGTGGCGACCGCGGTCCCCGCC
>JABMPV010000255.1 GCA_013202595.1 bacterium | reverse complement strand
GTCGGCCAGCACGATGTTGGTGAAGACAGGTCCCGCACGGAAGACGAATGAACCCCGCTCCCTGTCCCAGACCGACACGCCGGTGACGTCGGAGGGCAGGAGGTCTGGAGTGAACTGGAGGCGCTGGAACTCGCAGTGGATGGAGCGGGCAAGAGCCTTGGCCAGCAGCGTCTTGCCCACGCCCGGTACGTCCTCGATCAGCACGTGTCCGTCGGAGAGGAGGCACAGGACGATGCGATCGACGACATCGCGCTTACCTTGGATGACGCGCTCGATATTGCCCGCGATGCCGTTGAACCGTTCGGAGAACCAGTGCAACTCGTCCTGGGTGACGGGTGGTGCGGTCACGGCGGCTCCTTCTCAAGGTCGTCTCGGCGTCCGGATAGCGTATCAGCGGGTCGGTGTTGCGCGCAGCGAGTGTCGGTCACCCGACCCGGTAGCTGGCTCCGGGGGTGCCTCCGGCGATCGCTGTCCGGCGGGAGTTCGACTCGACACAGGGCATCCTGAGAAATCGGATGCAAGGAGTGTTGGTTACGACTACTGTGAGTGCCATCACCTGACCGGGAGTATCTCCGATTGCGGGTGATGACGGCAGAGGGAGTACCAGGGCCGTCGTCGACCGTGCAGATGTCGTCAGATTCTCCGATTGCGTCGGGGGTAACGGGATAGCTGAGAAGGGAGACGACCGTGGCGGAGAGCAACCTTCGCGACGAGTTGCTGCAATTGCCTGGCGTAGCCGAGGCAGAGGTCGACGAGTCGGGTGACTCGGCGTCGGGAGTGCGGGTTCGCCTCGCACCTGACGCTGACGCCAGATTGGTTGGGGCCGAAGTGCAGCGGGTCCTCGCGGCCCACGGGATGCGTTCGCGTGTCACCGGGGCAGATGAGAAGACAGAACCAGAGGAATCCAGCGGGGACGCGGCTCCTGTGCCGCCGCCGGCGATCGAGGCACCGGCGCCTCAGGAGATCATTGCGGCAATGCCGCCACCGATCGCCGCCGTGTCCGCACCATCGACGCCACCGTCGGTGGCCACCATCGAGCCGCCCCGCGAGGCGCCTCCTTCCGCTGCAGTCGACGCCGGCCTGGCATCGCTGCGTGTCGAAGAGAGCAGCGAGGGGTTGGCTGTTACGGCCGTGTTCACGGATGGGCGGACGCTGACGCAGCGTTCAGGGCCCAGCGAAGAGGGTATGTACGAGGCGGTCGTGTCCGCAGTCGGCGCTCTCGCTGACGGACATCCCCCGGCACTCGTGTCGGTCGATGGGACCGTGGCGGGTGGCAGCGAAGTCATGACCGTGGTCCTCGAGAGAGCAGATGGAACGCGGGCCGCAGGTGCCGCAGTCGTCAAGGCCTCGAAGGCATTTGCGGTCGCACGGGCTACCTGGTCGGCGCTGCGAGGCGGTTGATCACCGGCAGTTTTCGGCTTCCCGAAACGACGCCCCGGGTCACCGGGGTGTCGTCGCGTCCGGGGTCGGTTCGCTCGCCAGCAACTCCACGACGATGTCCGCTCCGCCGGGTGGGCGGGGGATGGGCGGAGGGCTGAGCCATTGGGCGTGCTCTGCGACCCTGATCAGGACGTCCCTGACGAACTGGCGCATCGGACCCGGGTCTTCGCTCAAGGCGTCTGCTTCGGTGTCGTCGGTCGACATGACCCGAATGCTGCGGGTCCTCAGATCCCAGAGGAGGATCTCCTGCACGACGAGATCGGAGGCAAGGGCGTCGAGGCCCGACACGACCACCGCGTCGGCTCCACCGCTTGCGATGACACCCAGCAGGCTCCTGTAGCCGTCCCGCCCGAGCGCGTGGCCCGGTTGGCGGGCGTCCTGGCACACCGAGACGAGGTGATCGCCTCGCGTTGTGCAGAACCGCCTGATGTGCTCGTGCTGTTCGAACGCAGGGCGCGCGTCGCCGGGATCGGCGCTCTCCCGAACATACCCGACCACCCGCACGGTCTTCCTCCTCGTCCCGGTGCATCCTGCACCATCAACGTCCGCGACCAGTCTCGATCCTGGTACGGAGAGTGTCAAGTGTACACCCAGAGTGGCACGGTGAAGCGGGGGAGACGGCACTGGTACGATCTTGCGATGGCACATGCCCTCGTGCTCAATGCGACGTACGAGCCGCTCTCGGTGGTGTCGATTCGCCGGGCGGTCGTGCTGGTCGTGCGCGACAAGGCAGAACTCGTGGAGTCCTCAGACCGGATCTGGTCGTCCGAGCGGATGCAGGTCCCCGTGCCATCGGTGATTCGGCTGCGGCGCTACGTGCGGGTGCCGTTCCAGCGCAGGGTGCCGCTCAATCGCAGGGCGGTTTTCGCCAGGGACGGGAGCCACTGTCAGTACTGCGGTGCGGCGGCAGAGAATCTCGATCACGTGATGCCCCGGTCGAGGGGAGGGGATCACATCTGGGAGAACGTCGTTGCCGCGTGCCGGCCGTGCAACACCCGAAAAGGTGATCGCACCCCTGAAGAGGCCGGGATGGTCCTGACGATGCCGCCGAAGGTGCCGCGTCGTCATGGATGGCTGCTCATCGGCCTCGGCGGCCCTCCGGATCCCTCCTGGATGGCCTACTTGGCGATGGCTTCCTGACACGACGCGCCATCAGGCCCTGTTCGGTAGTGCGGATTCCGGCGTTCAGTCACCCCATTGCCGCTCGTTCCGGGCGGCTTTGCTCTCGGAAAGCCATCCCAGGGTGAAGAGTGCCATCGGGCTACGGCACCCGATACAGGTAGCCACGCTTGTCTCGCTCGATGACCTCGATGGCGCCCGACTCGCGCAGGCAGTAGGCGACTTCTTGTGCCAGATGCCGGGTTCGTCCCAGCAGGTCGGCAAGGTCCTTGGTCGTAAATCGATCTGGCAGGCCCGGCGGCAGCAGCGTCAGCAGATCGCGAGGCGAACCGAACTCGGTTGAGTCGAATACGTCGATCAGTCTCCGCTCCTGTATCGCGTACCCGTTGCGCCGCCAGCCCTTGGTGGCATCCGGGCGCCAGACCTCTTCCTCTTCGATCAGCAGAACCTCGAGCAAGAAGTTGGGGTGGCTCAACAGCGAGGGAAACGACACCAGTTCTGCGCACACGTCCGCAGTGATGCCGCGCTTCGGTGATCGTCGGCGGGATACCTCTTGGCCGTGCGCATCCACCTTCACGATCCACTTGACGGATGCAATCGGGTGCACCAGTCGCATCGAGTGGATGTCCAACAGCCGATCGAACTTCCGTCGCATCGACGAGAAGCCCCTGGTCTGGATCTCGATGAGCAGTCCGGCGCGCACGAGATCGACCACGAAGCCATCGACGGGGGCTTCCACCAGATCTCCATCCTGGTGATACCAGGCTTTGAGCGCCGCATGGAGGGGCTTCTCGTTGAGGGAACCGATCGCCGTCACAATGCGAGCCTATGAGGGAAACCGAGCCATCACGGCCATTGGCGGCTGCCCCGGCGTTCGCATGGGACCGTCCTGCAAGACCTGCCCCATGGCGAAACGGACGGCGGTCGGTTTCGCTCTCGCATTCTCTGCTGTGCTCGTCCTCATTCTCCCGGGTGCCGCACCGGCCACCGTCGGTGACCTGACCTCCGCCGAGATCTGCGCTCTCTTTCCCCAGAATGGCGGGTTCACGTTCGTCGAGGACCTCGATCCGATCATGCCGAGCTGTCAGGCCGGCAGGGGCGATCCCTCCCGGACTGGTCTCCTGACGGGTCGATGATCGTGTTCACGTCGACGCGCGACGGTGACTGGAACGTCTACGTGATGCGAGCCGATGGATCTGCCCCACAGCACTGACGACGACGTCGTCCCTCGACCTGGAACCCGCCTGGTCTCCGCAGGGCTCACCGGTCACCCGGGGTGGGCTCGCGGACCATGTGGTCCGGGCGGATAGCGAATCGGCCCGACAGCCTGTCGGTTGGTGGTTCGTATATGGTCCCGGATCTCGGGTGCGCGCGACCTTCGATCCGCTGGCTCGCATGGCGCGGCACACAAAATGGGGGGCGCAGATGACAGCAATTCGGATAGTTGGCTTGAACGGAGAACCGCGCGACATCCCGGTGGCGGCCGTGACCGCCCTGGGGGACGGTCTCGAAGGGCCACTCCTCTATCCCGATGACGAGGGGTTTGCCGAGGCGACGCGGCTCTGGAACGGGCTGATCAAGAAGCAGCCGGCCCTGATCGTGAGTGCGCGCACCACCCGGGATGTCGTGCGGACCGTTGGCTTCGTGCGCGACAACGGACTGCAATTGTCCATCAGGGGTGGGGGACACAACATCGCCGGCCTGGCCCTGTGCGACGGCGGCGTCACTCTCGACATGTCGAAGATGAAGAGCATCGAAGTCGATCTGGATGCTCGTTTGGCCCGGGTTGCGCCGGGGTGCATCCTCGGCGACATCGATCGGGCCACCCAGGTGCACGGACTGGCCACGACGCTGGGGTTCGTCTCCGAGACGGGTGCGGCAGGGCTCACTCTTGGTGGCGGATTCGGGTACTTGAGCCGCCGATTCGGATGGACGGTCGACGATCTCGAGGAGGTCGAGATCGTGACGGCCGACGGGGCCGTGCTGCGTGCATCGCGATCTGAGAACGAAGACCTCTTCTGGGCATTGCGAGGTGGTGGCGGCAACTTCGGGGTCGTCACCGAATTCACGTACCGGCTTCACGAGGTTGGTCCGCAGGTTACCGCCGGGCTGATCGCATGGCCCGCCGCCGAGGCCGGGAGTGTTCTGGATCTCTATCGGACGGTCACCGAGTCTGCGCCACGAGAGCTGACTCTCGCGCTCCTCATGCGAAATGCACCTCCCGCCCCGTGGGTGCCGGAGACCGCTCACGGGACGCCGATCATCGCCATGGTGGTGTGTCACTCCGGGAGCCTGGAGCAGGCCGAGAAGGACCTCGCGTCGATCAGAGCGCACGGAGAACCTGTGGCCGACATCATCCAGGTCAAGGAGTACGTCGCTCAGCAGTCCATGCTGGATGCCACTCAACCGAATGGGATGCACTATTACTGGAAGTCGGAGTTCTTGCCGGGTCTCGGTGGAGGAGTTCTCGACACCTATCGCGCCCAGTTCATCGGCAACGAGTCCCCGGCGAATCAGATCGTGCTGTTCCACCTGGCCGGAGCCATCAATGATCATGCCGAGAACGACGGCGCCATCGGGAACCGGGAGGCTGCCTATGCATGTGTCATCTCGGCGATGTGGCCCGAGGGCGACCCCGCCGGCGATGAGTACCGGACCTGGGTTCGCAACGCCTGGGGGGCTCTGAAGCCGTACTCCACGGGCGGCAACTACATCAATTTCCAGACCGAGGATGAGGACGACCGGCGCACCGAGGAGTCGTATCGGGGTAACCACAGCCGTCTGGAGACCGTGAAGGCCAAGTACGACCCTTCCAACCTGTTTCGCGTCAACCGCAACATCCGGCCCCATGACTGACCCCGCAGGGACGGCTCCCCGATTCCAGCTGAGCGGTATAGGGGCACTTCAACGGGGTCGGCAAGTGACGGGACCCGCAGGGTTCTCCTCCTTCGGTGCCACTGTCGGGACGACCGTTGTCATGACCTTCCCCGTGCCCTCGGGGTGCGAGGACAGTCAGCAGCGTCCGGTCACCTCACCCTCGTGCTGCGTTGATGAAGAGTCTCAACGTTCGGGTGAAGGCCTCCGGCTGTTCGATGAACGGGTCGTGGCCGCTCTCGGGAATCATCGTGAGCCGAGCGTCGGGGATGAACCGGCTGACGAGTGGGGTGTCGCCGGCACGATGAAGTCCTCGGCACCGTGCACGATCAGCGTGGGGTAGCAGATCCTGCCCAGGTCATTCGGAACAGTCACCGTCTGCTTGATGCGCCGCGCCGGTTCGGAGATCGCGACCATGTTCCTTGCCGTGACGGCGTCGAAGGCAACGATGTCGAAGTACTTCTCCCGGGCCGCAGCGACGTGGAAGGTGACCCCTTCCATGGGGCAGCATCGACTCGTGCAGCCTTAGGGGCCGCGCGTCTTCACCCAGGGGGACCGTTGAG
>JABMPV010000254.1 GCA_013202595.1 bacterium | reverse complement strand
GCGTCCTCCATTGCCTGGAAGACCCGGTACAGGCCGGCGAACCCACCGGGGACCCCCTCGGCGAGCACGGCGTCCCGGGTGACGATGCCGTGGCGTTCGAGTAGTTGCTCTGCCCTGGCATGGGCGATCTCGGTGTCCGAGGGATCGGTGGCTGCGGAGAGATCGGTGGTGAGGTACCACCTGCCACTGGCGGCAGGCGGAGTCACCGAGGCGACCACCGGTCGACCCTTGACTGAACGCGCCCTGCCCTTCAGGAATGCTCTGAGAGGCGCCAGGGTGTCGTTGGTGACCTCTCCCGACCAAACGAGGTCCCAGAGTGCATCGAGCACTTCGTGCGGGCCTCCACCGCCTGCTGAGGCGTAGAGGTCTCCCCAGAAGGACGCACCTCTCGCGGCGAGGTGATCTCTGAGCAGGGTGTGGACCTCGCCATCGGGCCTATCGAGATCCAGTGGCCACGCCAGGGTGGGAGCGTGCTCCCTCAGGTACAGGGCCACCCGCCCGTCCCGCGCTCCGAGCGGGCCTCTCCCGAGCCACACCACCTCGCCCGTCGCCGCCAGAGTGTCGAGGACTTCTGGAGAGGCTCCGGTGCGATCAGAAAGGGCGATCTCGAGCACCGATGCGGGGATCGATGCCCCCTGGAGACGGCGGATGGCCTCGAGGACCCGGTCGCGGCTGGAGCCACGATCGCCGATGTCATGCCACTCCGCGAGGAACCTGGCGAGCGCCTGTGGCTCGACTGCTTCGACTTCGCGGCGAGCGACGGCGAGCGATCTGCGCCTCAACCTCCGCAGCACCTCCACATCCACCCATTCGCGCCCCGTGCCGCCCGGGCGAAACGCCCCCCGCGTGACCCGCCCTCTCGCCTCCAGCTGCTCGAGGATCGTGGCGACGGCGGCCCGGGGAAGTCCGAGGGCGCTTCCCGCCTCCGAAGAGATGAACGGTCCGTGAGTGCGGGCATAGCGACCGACGACATCGCAAAGCGGGTCGGCGACGGGGGCGAGATGATCGGCGGGGATCCCGGCAGGAGGCTGAACCCCGAGGGCGTCACGCAACCGGGCGACATCCTCGACCGCAGCCCATCGGGGCGTGCCGTCGATCGTCACGGTGACGATGCGCCTGGCATCGGCGAGATCGGACAGGGCTTCGCCCGCGTCGGTGTCGCCCCCGTATCGCATGACGACGGCGTCGGTGCTCAGCGGCCCGAGATCGCGGAGCAGATCTGCCACACCGTCGGCGGAGGTCGCCCTGCGGTCCGGTGCCAGGCGCTGCAACTCGGCTTCAACGGCGGCGACCACCTCCGCATCGAGGAGATCGCGTAGTTCGGGTTCGCCGAGGAGATCGCGGAGCAGCGCCTGGTCGATGCTGAGTGCCATGGCTCTTCGCTCGGCCGGGGGCGCGTCGTAGTCGTACATGAAGGAGGCGACGAAGTCGAACATGAGCGACGACGCGAACGGACTGGGGCCGGGGATGTCGACGATCACCGGCCTGACCCGTCTCGAACGGATCTCGCTGAGGACCTCGGTCAGGGCGGGGAGGTCGAAGTACTCCTGGAGCACCTCGCGGTAGGCCTCGAGCACGATGGGGAACGTCGGGTACCTGCGGGCAGCCTCGAGCAGGCTGGAGGCCTTGCGCCGCTGCAGCCACAGCGGAGTCCGCTGCCCCGGTCGCCGCCTCGGCAGCAAGAGGGCCCGCGCCGCCGCCTCTCTGAAGCGGGAGGCGAACAGGGCGTTGTGGCCCACCTCGTCGATGACCATGGCTTCGACCAGATCGGGATCCACGAGCACCTCGGTTGCGTCGGGGATCCGGTCGGCGTCGGGGAACCTGAGGATGAACCCATCGTCGGACCAGATCGTGTCGACTTCGAGATCGTGCTGCTCGCGGATGGTGCGAGCGGCCGCCATTGCCCACGGTGCGTGGACCCGGGCGCCGAAGGGGGTGAGCAGCACCAGTCGCCAGTCGCCGATCTCATCGCGAAACGTCTGGATGACGATGGTGCGATCTGTGGGGAGTGCCCCGGTCGCCTCGCGTTCTTCGGCGAGGTAACGGGCGAGGTTGGCGGCCGCCCTGCGATCGAGTCGGTAGCGGTCCGTGAGCACCGCCTCCGCTTCGCTCTGATCCAGAGCGCCGATCTCACGGATGAACTCGCCGAGTGCCCTTCCCGTCTCCAGCGGCCTGCCGAGGGCGTCGCCGTGCCAGAACGGCAGTTTCGCCCCGGGTGCACCCGCAGCAGGCGTCACCACCACCCGGTCGTGGTCGATCTCGGTGATCTTCCAGGTCGATGAGCCGAGAACGAATGTGTCGCCCACCCTGCTCTCGTACACCATCTCCTCGTCGAGTTCGCCGACTCTTCCACCCTCGGGGAGCACCACCCGGAAGAGACCCCGATCGGGGATGGTGCCGGGGTTGGTCACCGCGAGGATTCGGGCATTGGATCGAGCGGTGAGCGTGCCGCCCACCCGGTCCCACACGAGTCTCGGGCGCAATTCGGCGAAGTCGTCCGACGGGTAGCGCCCGGCGAGCATGTCGAGTACCGCCTCGAAGGGTGGCCTGCCCAGCGACCCGTAGGGCGAAGCACCCCTGACGAGGTCGTAGAGGTCGTCGACGTTCCAGGGGTCCTGGGACACACACGCGACGATCTGCTGGGCGAGGACGTCGAGAGGGTTCTGCGGGATCCTCGTGGCCTCGACCTCCCCCTGGTGCATCCGCTCGACGATGAGAGCCGCCTCGAGGAGGTCGCCGCGATGCTTGGGGAACACCGTCGCCTTGCTGGGTGCCCCGACCTGGTGACCGGCTCTCCCCACCCTCTGCAGCCCGCTCGCCACGGTGGAAGGAGACTCGACCAGGATCACCAGGTCGACGGCCTCCATGTCGATTCCCAGTTCGAGTGACGAGGTGGCCACGACACATCGCAGAGTGCCCCGCTTGAGGGCGTCCTCGATCTCCACCCGCTGCTCCCGGGAGACCGACCCGTGGTGGGCACGCGCGATCTCCTCGCCGGCGAGGGCGTTCAG
>JABMPV010000253.1 GCA_013202595.1 bacterium | reverse complement strand
GTGTTCACCACCGCCCAGCCGCCCTCGGCGCGCATCCCCCGGTAGTGAGCCTGGGTGCGGGGCCGGGTGTTGCCGTACCCGGTGGCGTGCGGGGTGAAATAGAAGCGGTTCCGCATCGTCTTCGGGCCGATGGGAACGGGCTCGAACAGGATGTCGTAGGCGGGTGGCCTGACCATCGCAGCTCCTTCGGTGCGGTCGACCCAAAGCTACACCGGAGTGCCGTGTGGTCGGGCGGGTCAGGGCTGCTGTGGCATCGATCTCCTCAACGTGGGACTCGGATCGTCAACGGCGGCGTACACCAGACGCCCTCACCCGTGGGCGATGATCCGCGTCCAGCCACTCGACCAGCGCGACCCGAGGTCGGGGAGCTCGCTCGCCGATGGCTCCTCGAAGCCCGCCGCCCGGAGCATGTCGCACACGTCGGCGGTGCAACGTCGTGGCTGGACCCCGTCCGACAGGGAACCCACAAGCGCCCAGTGGACGCGGGTGGGATGGGCGAGACCCGGCCGGGCACCGAACTTGCCCACGATCACCAGCCGGCCGCCCGGCGCGAGGGTGGAGCGGAGTTTGACGAACATCGCCTCCGAGTAGGGGCCGACGTCGCAGTAGAGGGTCAGATCGAAGCCCGTCGGAAGGCGGTCGGCGACGAAGTCGCACGCCATGTACTCGATCCGATCCTGCAGTCCGTTGTCGGCGGCGATCTGGGTGCCGGCGGCACACACATTGGGCAGGTCGGCGACGACGGCTTCGAGGCTCGGGGAGCGGCGCAGAAGAGCGAAGGACATGACACCGGACCCGCCACCGACGTCGAGCAGCCGCCCCACGCTCTCGATCGCCATGGAGTCCGCTAGAGCATCGGCCAGAGGAAGGTGGATCTCGTACAACATGGCGGTGAACGCTGAGGCACGATCGGGCCGTTCCCGCAGATGGCTGAGATAGTCCGGCGGGTCGAGGCCCTGCGCTTCCCACGGCGTGCCCGGCTCGGTGAGCTGAACGGCCAGGTCTCTGACGGCAGGAAAGCGCTCCCGGGCCTCGCGGGCGAGGAACGCCCAGGTGCTGCGGCTGTAGGCATCGACGATTGCCCGCCGTGCTCTCTCCGAGGTCCGGTAGCGATCGCCGGCGGCGTCGAGGAGACCGAGTTCGCCGATCAGCTGCAGCCAGGGGCCGCAGCGGTGTTCAGGGATGCCGAGTGCGGCGGCGACCTCGGCGGCATCGAAGGGCCGATCGGCGAGTAGCCAGAAGAGACCGTGCTCCAAGGCGGCGCCGACTGCGGCGGCGGCCACGTAGCTGTCGATCAGGTCGAAGAGGTCGTCGGGTGTGCCCGGTTGCATCGTCCCCCACTGCTCCGTCCAGTATGCCACCTGTCATCACCCGGGTCCGGACCGCCCGATCGCCGGGAATGGAGCGTCCCGTTCCGTCGACCCGGTCGGGCAGCCCGCTGACGTGCGGCGCTGCGCCCTTGGGCGAAGGAGGGTTGCCATCCTGTTGCCCGGCGGCACCCCCTCGGGTCTTGCCACGCAGGACTGCGCCATCGGAGGGCTTGTGCTACCCGGATTCGTTCTCGCGGATGGCGGCGAGCATCTCGTCAATCGGTGTCGACGTGGGGTCGCCGAGTTCCTGGACGTAGTCGTATCCGAAGCGCCCCTTGATACACAGATGCCCGGAGGTGACGGTGTGGTCGAGCGGTGAGGTCACCTTGACGATGCGGTTGTCCTGGACGTGCAACTCCAGGTTGCATCCGACCCCACAGTACGAGCACACGGTGCGGGTCACCGACTGCGCCTCCTCGTCCCAGAGGTCGGCGCTACGCAGTTCGCACTCGCTGCGGAACATCAATGCCCCCGTCGGGCACACGCCGATGCAGTTGCCACAGTAGACGCACGCCGACGAGGTGAGATCGACGTCGTACTCCGTCGATATTCGTGCGTCGAATCCGCGGCCGGCCACCTGAATGGCGAAGGTGTTCTGCGCCTCGGGCCCGCACGCCTGCACGCACTTGTAACAGAGGATGCACTTGCTGTAGTCACGCACATACAGCTGGTCGTGCACCTTGACCGGTTGGGCCACGGTTTCGGCGACATCGGGCTCGGGGGTGTGGTGATGTCCGGGGCGGTGGGCATCGCGTACCCCGGCTGCGGTTGCGGGAGCCGGTGGACCGTACCGGGTGGGATCGACCTCGTAGTGGGCCATCCAGGCCCGGGTCTCGGCGCCGACGAGTGAGAGGTCCACCGACGATGCGAGGAACTCGAAGACCATTTTCCGGGTGTGGCGCACCGGGCCGCTGTCGGTGGAGATCTCCATGCCGTCCTCGGTGATCCTCGAGCAGGAAGGAACCAGGGTGCGGGAGCCGGTCAGTTCGACGACACACACCCGGCACGTGTTCACCGGCGTCAGCGTCTCGAGGTAGCACATGGTCGGCTGGGGCTTGCCGAGCGAGCGACAGGCATCGAGGATCGTGCTCCCCTCTCGAACTGAGACGGTGGTGCCGTCGATAGTGATCCGGGTCACGGTCCGGCTCCTATCAGGCCGAGGGCGATAGCGGACTTGATGGCGCTTCCGGCGGTATGGCCCAGGCCGCAGATCGAGCCGAGACGCATCGCCTCGTTGATCTCGTCGAGCAGCCCGAACTCGTCCGGTGATCCGGCGAGGAGGCGGTGCACCGCCTCCTCCTGGCGGACGGTGCCCACACGGCAGGGGACGCATTGGCCGCACGACTCGTCCCGGAAGAAGGCGGCGATCCGAAGTGCGAGGTCGTCGAAGTCGGTGGACACGCCGAAGGGCATGACGACGGCGGTGCCGAGGGAGACCCCGGCTGCCCGGGTTCCCTCGAATGTGAGCGGCAGGTCCAGCATGTCGGGGCCGACAAAGGAGCCGGCGACACCTCCGAGCAGGATGGCGGCGATCTCCTCAGTGGGTCCGCCGGCCAGATCGATCACGTCGCCGAGGGTCACCCCGAATTCGGCCTCGTAGACGCCGGGGCGGGCGACATCGCCCGAAAGGCAGAAGAGTTTGATGCCGGTCGAGTCGGGTGTTCCGAGCGAGGCGTAGGCGTCGCCGCCGTCGAGCACGATGAGGGGGAGGTTGACCAGCGTCTCCACATTGTTGACCAGCGTTGGCAGGCCAAAGAGCCCTGCTTCTGTGGGGAACGGGGGCTTCTGGCGAGGCTCGCCGCGGAATCCCTCGATGGAGTTGAACAGTGC
>JABMPV010000252.1 GCA_013202595.1 bacterium | reverse complement strand
CGTCGAGGACGAGGACACAGCCGGGGGCGTCATCTGGCCGTCGTCAACGCAGCAAACGTTTGTGGTCGGGGCACTAGCCGCGGGCGCGCAGTGTCCGCGGGCCAATCGCAAGAGACGTCGGCGTTGCTCGCGGCATTCGCCGCATCGTCGGACCCAACACCGCAGCCCGCGGCCGTTTCACGGTTGACGAGGAGGCGGTCGTCGCCGGGCTACTCGACCTCGGGTTTTCTCGTGATGCGAGTTGCGAGGACGAAACTCAGGAGCGCCACGGGCAGCTGCCACGCGAGAGCGATGCGGATGTCGCCAGCCGCTTCTGCGATCGCTCCGACGGCCGGTTGCGCCGCCGCGGTCATGAGACCGGCCACACCGAAGACCAGGCCCACCGATCCACCTGTCTGGCCCTCGGGAGCAAGTTGACTGGCGAGAGCGAGCACCACCGGGTAGAGGCTGAAAGAGAAGAACGCTATGCCCGTCAGGGCGATCAGTGACACGGCCCCGCCGGTCACTGCGAATGCTGCCACGAGGACGACGGTCGCTCCGGTAGCCCATAGGAACACCTTCCGGCCGCCGACCCTGTCGAAGGCCCAGCCACCCAGGGGTTGGGCGATTGCGCCGACGAGCAGCACGATCGTCAGTAGAAAGCCGGCGCTCGTCTCCTGCCACCCCTCGTCCACCAGCATCTTCACGATGAACGTGAGGAAGCTGCGACCCACGACGCTGAAGAGCCCAAAGGTGATCGCGACCAGCATCAGTTGCCCGGTCACAGCGCCCCGGAGTGTTGCCGAGCGAGTCGGCGGCGGCTCATCGAGTCGGGCCCGGAGCATGATCGCGGTCAGAACCATTGGGATCGCGACCGCCGCCATCGCCACCCGCCAGTTGAACGCTGCGATGACCAGCACGGCTGCCGCCGGTGCGAGGAAATGGCCCACGGCCCCACCCCAGCCGTGGATGCCGAGCATGCGTCCCAGGCGCAGCGGGTAGGCCGAAACGATGAAGGCAGTCGCCTGAGGGTGGTATGTCGCCGCGCCCAACCCACAGAGCAGACTCACGGTGACGATGAACCAGAACGTCGGGGCGATCGCCATGGCGAAGAACCCGACGGCGGCGACACTGAACCCGAGCACCAGCATCCACCGTCTCCGACCGGATCGATCGGCGAAGCTGCCGAGGGCGGGCTGCAACACGCCGGTCAGGAGCGTGAACGCAAACGAGAGGATGCCCAGTTCTGTGTAATCGAGGTCGAATTCGCTCGCTACCGCAGGCAGGAAGGCCGGGAGGATCGTCGCGTAGAAGTCGTTCATCGTGTGGGCAACGATGAATACGCCGAGTATGGCCCTCGGCTGCGTCTTGGTGGTCACATCTCCATACTGCCAGCCAGAGCCGATTCCTCCCGATCCGCGCACCGCGACGGCCCAGGTGCACTCACCCCGAACCCGGTGGATGCCCGCCCCTGTTGACCGACGGACACGACTCAACGATGGGCTCTCCTCCTGACATCACGGATCACCGGAGTGCCGCCTCTTGGGTCCATCGCCTGGGAACGGCAAGGAGTGGCCGAGGAGCATCTTCGGTCTCGTCAGATCATGGGACGGAGATCGTCGCCGGTATGGCAGCATGAGGTTCGAGTTCGATTCGACTCCGCTGGAGGCTCCGTGCCCGATCAGCACATGACTCGAGACGTGTGTTCGCAGGATCGGCCGGTCTGGCACGACCTGTGGATGAGATACCTCGTGTTCTACGAGACCGACCTTCCGGCGGAGCGCACCGAATTCCTATGGCACCGCTTCTTCGACCCCGACGATCCGGTCTCATGCATCGTCGCTGAGATCGAGGGGTCGGTCGTGGGCATCGCCCACTACCTCCCTCACGCGGACACGTGGGAAGATCGGCCGGTGTGCTATCTCCAGGACCTCTATGTGGCCGAATCGCATCGCCAGGCCGGTATCGCCACGAGCCTGATCCTCGAAGTCCGGCGGAGATGTCAGGACAACGGCTGGCGCCTGCTCTATTGGACGACACGGGCCGAGAACACCCGGGCCCGAAGCCTCTACGACGCCCTCACCGGGGGAACCAACGGCCACGTGGTCTACGACATGGAGACCCTCGACCAGATCTGAAGACCTCCGCCCACAGGCGACCAGGACACCAGGGGTGACTGGTCGATAGCGGCTCCCCCACCGGTGTAGGTTGCGGATGCCGAGCCGGTCGGCCGGGTAGGTCCTCCCGACCCCCACGATGACGAGGAGCACGACCGTGAAACTCAAGTTGTTCCGCCACCTCTGGGGGTATGAGGCCGCCTGGCCCGATGCGCTGCCCGAGATCGCCGCAGCAGGCTACGACGGGGTGGAACCGGGTCTGTTCGATCTCCCCCGGGAGGATCTGAAACCGTTCGCTTCTGCTCTGGATGGCCTCGGGCTCGAGGCCATCACATCGACCGCCACCAACGACTTCGACCGGCCGGCCCCGGTTGACGTCCACCTCCGATCGTTGCGGGAGGAGGTGGAGAAGTCGCTCGTCCTGGAGCCACTGTTCGTGAACAGCATGTCGGGGTCGGATACGTGGAGCCACGGTGAGGCCGTCGAGTTCTTCGGGAACGCCCTGGTTATGGAGAAGGAGTACGGGACCCCGATCATTCACGAGACCCATCGGGGTCGCTGTCTCTTCAATCTCCGCGACACCGCCGCGATCCTGGCTGAGCTGCCCGACTTGCGCGTTGCCGCCGATTTCAGTCACTGGGTGTGTGTCGCCGAGCGCCACGTCGAGTTCCCTGCAGACCAAATGGATCTCGTCATCGGACGAACCGAGCACATCCACTCCCGGGTGGGCTACTCCCAGGGACCTCAGGTACCAGATCCGCGCGCCCCCGAGTATGCCGGTGAGTTGGCGGCCCACGAAGCCTGGTGGGATCAGATCTGGGATTCCCTGGAGGCCCGTGGTCGCGAGTGGTGCACGATGACCCCCGAATTCGGCCCCTACCCCTACCAACAGGTGATGCCGTTCAGTGGGACGCCGGTCGCCGACCTCGATGAGATATGCGACTGGCAGGCCAACCGGCAGCGCGAGCGTTTCGCCGGGCGAGTCGCAGGCCGATCGTCATGAGATCGCGGCTTCGGTCATTGCTCCGACCGATCCAGGAGCGGCGCGATCGTTCGAACCGGTTGAGCTGATCGATCCGTGAGTCAGGTTCTCGCCGTACTTGCATCGGTCCTCTACGGCATCGGCGATTTCGCCGGGGGCCTGGGGGCCCGCAAGATGACCCCGTGGAGTGTCACGGTCTGGTCGCTCCTGCTCGCCCTTCCGCTGGTGTTCGTCGGCCTGTTCATCGTCGGCTGGGATGAGGTGACGACCGCGGACATCGGATACGGAGCCGTGGCCGGCGTCTTCGGGTTCATCGGCATCGTGGCGCTCTATGGAGCACTCGCTGCAGGGACGATGTCGATCGTGTCGCCGATGACGGGCGCTCTGATTGCCTTGATCCCCGTCGTGTGGGGATTGGTGGCAGGCGAGACGATCTCCGGCCGCCAATGGATCGGCATCGTCGTGGCCATCATCGCCATCACCCTCGTCGCATGGGATCGCACCCATGCGAAACTCACCCCCGCCGTGATGCTGACCGGGTTGGTCGCTGCGGTCGCGCTCTCGGGGTTCTTCATCGCCCTCGACCACACCGCTGAGGCGTCGGGTCAGTGGCCGCTGGTGGTGGAGAACGCTGTGGCCCTCGGACTCGGGTTCGTCGTCTTGGTATTCCGCAAGGAGTTGTCCCCTCCGCCACGCGAAGCCCTCCCGGTCATCGCGGTCGCCGGGAATGGGACGGTTGCGGCGAGCATGTCGGCGCTGCTCGCACTCCAGACCGGACCACTCGGAATCACCGTCGTGCTCACATCGATCTACCCGGCCTTCACCGTCATCGCCGCGGTCATCGTGCTCCACGAACGCCCCACCGTCATGCAACGCGGCGGGATCGTGCTGGCACTGGTGGCCGCCGCATTGCTGGTCGCATAGACCGAGCGCGGGATCGCGCCTGCCGTCACTCGCCTGTGACGGCGTCCTGGGCCGCCCCGAAGCGGCGATCCCTGCCCCGGTACTCGTCGACTGCAGCGCGGAGGTGCTCGGTGCGGAAGTCGGGCCACAGGGTCTCGGGGAACAGGTACTCGGCGTAGGCCGACTGCCACAGCAGGAAATTGCTGATCCTCTGTTCTCCACTGGATCGGATGACCAGATCGGGGTCGGGCGCATCCGGGGCGTAGAGGCGGGCGGCGATGGCCGACTCGTCGACATCGTCGGGGTCGAGCGAGCCTGCAGCCACCTCCGACGCGATGGAGCGCACCGCGTCGGTGATCTCCATCCGCGACCCATAGTTGAAGGCGAAGAGGAGGTGCAGCACCTCGTTACCGGCCGTCAGCGCCTCGGTGTCGGCGATGTGGCCCCTGAGTCGGTCGGTGACCCGACCATCGTCACGATCGCCGATGAAGCGCACCTCGACGCCCATATCGTTCAACTCGTCGCGGCGGCGCAGCAGCAGACTCTCGTTGAACTCCATGAGGAACTCCACCTCGAGCCCGGACCGCTTCCAGTTCTCGGTGCTGAACACGTACACCGTCAACCATCGAATGCCGATCTCGATGGCCCCATTGACCACATCGAACAGGGACTCCTCCCCCGCCGCGTGACCGGCGGTGCGATGGAGACCTCTCGCATTCGCCCAACGTCCGTTGCCGTCGAGGATGATGGCGACATGTTCGGGTACGGGTCGTTCAGACATCCATGGCCGCCAGGCTGGCGAGAAGCCGATCGAGGTGATATTCCAGGAACCGCCTGACCAACCCGGCAGCGTCCTTCGAGAGGACGGGGTCGACGGGCGGAAGGCTTGAGAGGTCGGATGCGACCAATCCCGCCAGGTAGCCCACCAGGCCGCTGCGTAGGGCGTAAGCGCCCCCTGAGCGGCACTGCGGGCACAGCACACCGCCGGCCGACAACGAGAACCGATCGAGACCATCGGAGGACCCGCAGGCAGCGCAGGCCGTCAATGCCGGGGCGATGCCTACCACCTCGGCTGCCTTCAGCAGGTACGCCGGCACGATGTCGTCGTGGAGCGGTCCGGTCTCCAGCGCCGAAAGGCCCCGCTGCAGGAGGAGGAACGCCCGGTGGCTGCCCTCGTTCTCCTGGGCGACGGCATCGACCACCTCCACCATCGTCCCCGCCGCCAGGACCTTGTCGAGATCACCCCTGAGACGGGGGTAGGCCTCGATGACTGACACCTGGGTGACGGTGTCGAGGTTGCGGCCCTCGTAGAGCACCACATCGACGTGGGTGAATGGCTCCAACCGCCCGCCGAATCGACTCTTGGTCTTTCGGACGCCCTTGGCCACCGTCCTCAGCTTCCCGTGGTTGGGGCTGAGCAGCACCACGACCCGATCGGCCTCGCCGAACGGGTATCCACGAAGAACGATCCCCTGATCGTGCCGGAGTGCCATGCGCCTCTCACCGGGTGACGAATTGGCGCCGGATGCGCCCTGATGAGGCCAGCGTACCGGTACGGGGTGACACCACCCGGGAACCGTTTCGCCACCGCGAGTCGTCCCAACGGTGCCCGACCAGGAGAGACCGACAGATGACCAGGCGCCCCGCCTTCACACTGGTAGCGATCCTCACCGCAGCCATCCTTGCCATCCCCACAGCCGCACTCGCCCAGGTGGTGCCGCCCGAGCCGCCCCCGCCATGCTGGGACTGCTTCCCGTTTGTGGGCGAGGACGTGACGGTGGAGTCCTATGACATCGACACCGTCATCGACGGGCAGGTCGCCACCACGCGAGTCACCCAGGTCCTGCGCAACGATGGACGGGGCGATGCCGAAGCCCTCGTGCTGTTCCCCGTTCCTCCCGACGGCGTGCTCACCGGTCTGACGCTGTGGATCGATGGCGAACCGGTCCAGGGCGAAGTGCTCGACGCGGGCGAGGCCAGGAGCACCT
>JABMPV010000251.1 GCA_013202595.1 bacterium | reverse complement strand
GTCGCGGGGGTGTCGATGATGAACGTGGCCTTCACGACTCTGCGCCAGCAGATTCCACCCGAGCAGATGCGTGGCCGTGTCATCGCAGCCTCGCGGACGCTCGCCTGGGCCGGACTGCCGCTCGGAGCGACCCTGGGCGGCATCCTGGGCCAGCGCTTCGGAGTCGCTCCGGTCTATTTCGGGGCATCTGCGGGCATCATCGGGCTATCGGCGGCCTTGCTGGGTAGCGCCTTGTGGCGCCACAAGGCGCCCGTGGTGATCGATGAGCCGTCCTCGGGCATCGGTCGGCCGGCGTGACCCGCCGCGTCCTTGTGGCTTCCGAGGGAACCCGGTCGGCCGCGTACGGCTGGAATGAGTGGGGGCTGCTCATCGCAATCGCCCTCATGTGGGGGTCCTCGTTCTTGTGGATTGCAGAGGGCGTCGCCACGTTCTCTCCTCCGGTCGTCAGCCTGTCCCGGCTGGTGCTGGGCGCCGCAGCGCTGGCCGTATTCCCCGCGACGCGTCAATCCGTCGAGCGTTCCGACTATCCGCGGATCATTGCCCTCGCCCTCATCTGGATGGCCATCCCGCTCCTGATCTTCCCTGTTGCCCAGCAGTGGGTGGACTCATCGATAGCCGGAGCGATCAACGGCGGCACTCCCCTGTTCTCGGCGGTCGTCGCAGCCATCCTCCTGCGCAGGATTCCCCGACCCGTCCAGATCTCGGGATTCGTGATCGGGTTGGCTGGCGTGCTGCTCGTGACCCTGTCCGATGCCACCGGTGCCGACGGAAGTCCGCTCGGCATCATCCTCATCGTGCTTGCCACGGCGATGTACGGCGTTGCTTTCAATATCGCCGTGCCGCTCGTGCAGAAGTACGGCTCGCTCCCTGTGCTGCTCAGGGCACAGTTGATCGCGATCGTGGCCGTCCTCCCGTTCGGGCTGGCCGGGATCCCGGGCTCGGAGTGGTCGTGGTCGGGGGCTTGGGCGATGGTGGCACTCGGCGTGCTCAGCACGGGTCTCGCCTATATCGCCATGGGCGTGCTCGGTGCGCGCGTCGGTGCAGCCCGGGGTTCCGTCCCGGTCTTCTTCCTGCCCATCGTGGCGCTGCTGCTCGGAGTGCTGGTGCGCGGTGAGCATGTCCAATTGGCAGCGCTGGTCGGGATCGGATTGGTCATCGTCGGTGCCTGGCTGACCACGCGAGCTGATCGATGACCGCAACGAGGCCGGGCGATGTCATCATCATCACCGGTGCGTCTACGGGAATCGGCCTGAGCGCAGCGATTGCGCTCGCTGAGCGGGGATACCGGATCGCTGCCGGGGTCAGGAACGGGGCGGACGCGGATCGACTGCGAGCGATCCATGACCGGATCGAACCGATCATCATGGACGTGACCGACCCGGGCACTCTGTGTGCAGCGGCGACGGCCATAGGGATTGCCGCCGGGCTGATCGTGAACGCCGGCATCGCCGTCGCGGGCCCGGTTGAATTGATCGATCTGGGCGCTCTCGAGCGGGTTCTGGCCGTCAACGTGGTCGGTGCTGCTGCCACCGTCCAGGCCTTCCTGCCGCTGCTCAGACCTCACGGAGGCAGGGTGATCATGATGTCGTCGGTCAGCGGGAGGATGTCCGTGCCCGTGCTCGGCCCATATGCGGCCTCCAAGCACGCCCTGGAGGCGCTGTCCGATGCATTGCGCCTGGAGGTGTCAGGTCAGGACATCGAAGTGGCCATTCTGGAGCCCGGAAGCGTCACGACCCCGATCTGGGGCAAGGCCTCCTCTGCGGGCGACACGATGCTGGGCCATCTCGACGAAAGGGCCGTCGAGCGGTATGGCGGGTTCATCGGGTCGGTTCGAGCGAAGGCGCACGGGTCGTCGGTCAACTCGATGGCGCCCGAGACGGTTGCCCGTGTCATCACCACGGCCCTCGAGGCCTGCCGACCCAGGACGCGCTACACCATCGGCACGAGGGTGCGACTCCAGGTGATGCTCTCGACTCTGCTCCCCGACCGCTGGTTCGATCGGATCAAGTTGCGGGCAATGCGGCCCCGCTGACCGCTCAGCGGTAGCGCTTGCGCCATCGGCGGCCTCGCCGAACACCGTCACGGCTTCGGCGTATCTTCCCGAGGCGTGGAGGTGCATCCCATCATCGATGTCACGCGGATCGGAATTGCCGTGATCGTGACGCCGTTGGCGATGTCGCGGGCCGCCCGACGCCGTCCGCAGATCTAGTGCCCCGACCACAAACGTTTGCCGCGTTCACGACGGCCAGATGACGCCCCCGGCTGTGTCCTCGTCCTCGACGCACGGTGAAGTGCGTCCACGTCCTGCGTCCTTGCCGGAT
>JABMPV010000003.1 GCA_013202595.1 bacterium | reverse complement strand
GTCCCGCGGCGCCCACAGCATCCATGGCATCGCTCCCGCCGCTGCGATCAACTCATCGGGATCGGGTGGCCACTCCAGACCGGTCAGTGCAGCCATCGCCCACCACGCGGCGAATCGCCCCGCCGGTGTGCCGCGGCGGCGGCCATAGGCTCCTCCACTCGAACCGGCCCAGGTCATCCAGGCCAGGACATCGGCCGCACCGGCGGCTCCGGCGACCACAGGTCCGGGATCGAGGGCACCGATCGCTGCGAGCGCATCGCCCTCCACGGCGATGGCAGCCACAGACCCGTTCGATTGGGTTGACCAGACACGCCCGAGATCGACGAGCGCCTCGGTCGACTCTTCGTCATCGATCGCTTCTGCTCCGGGCGCCACCGCCACCCCGGCCATCGCCGCGTCGGGCGGTGTCGGGAAATCGGCCGAATCCGAGCGGTACACGGCTGGCGGGTATCGCGGCTCCCAATCCTGGAGGACGAAGGGGAGATCGAGCACGTGGTGATCCAACCCGTCGTCGCCCGACAGGTCCTCTCCCCGGATCACCCTCTCATGGGCTGCCATCGAACGCGCCGGGCCATTCGGGACATGAGGAGCCAGATCGGCCCATCGATGGTGCATCCCTGCGACCTCCCACAGCGGCCCCAGAGCGAAACGGCCGGCACCCTCGACGACCACCGGGCCGGCGAACTCGGGAGAGGCTTCGAGCGCCAACCGGTACTCGGCGTACTCCGCCGCCGGCCAGAGCTGCAGCCCACGTTCCTCGAGGGCGTGCCTGCACCGATCCCGCAGCACCACGATCTCGTCCCACTCCCGTGCCGAGCACAGCCCATCGACCAGGCGAATCAGCCCGTCGAGGTCGCCGGCGGCAACGAGTTCGGTGATGGTATCGGTCACCCGGCGCACGGTAGTGGCGAGTCGCCCCGCAGACCGATAGCCTGGGGTGCCCATGCCCGACCCAATCAGGTTCAATCACCCATCTCTCGCCGGTCGCGAACTCGATCTCGTCGCGGCATCGGTAGAGGACGGTCACACGTCGTCGTCCGGCCCATTCTCCACGAAGGTGTCCGCCCTGCTCACCGAGGCTCACGGCGCGGCAGACGTCCTGATGACGACTTCATGCACCGACGCGCTCGAGATGTCGGCGATGCTACTGGACCCCCAACCGGGCGACACCGTGATCGTGCCATCGTTCACGTTCGTCAGCACTGCCCTGGCCTACGTCCGCGAAGGCTTCGATATCGTGTTTGCAGACATCGAACCCCACACCCTGGCAATCGACCCCGGCCATGTCGCTGAACTCGTCGACGACACCACCAGGGCCGTCCTCGCCGTGCATTACGCGGGGATCGCGGCCGACCTCGACGGCCTCGACTCGGTCCTGTCAGGGACCGGCATCGACCTCATCGAGGACAACGCCCACGGACTGTTCGGCTCCCACCGGGATAGGCCCCTCGGGTCATTCGGACGTTTTGCGACGCTGTCGTTCCATGAGACCAAGAACTTCGTCTGCGGCGAGGGCGGGGCGCTCATCGTCAACCGCGAGGCCGATGTCGACCGGGCGCACGTGATCCACGACAAGGGAACCGATCGCAGGGCGTTCATGCTCGGCCATGTAGACAAGTACTCGTGGCGCGATATCGGTTCCTCGTTCGGCCTCTCCGACATGAACGCGGCGTTCCTTCTCGGCCAGTTGGAGCAGCGTGAGACGATCATGGCGAAGCGGCGCAGGGTGTTCGACCTCTACGACTCGATTCTCAGGCCCGCAGCCCCGGATCTCGGGTTGCAGTTGCCGGCTCTCGCCGAGGGAAGCGAATGCGGGTATCACATGTACTTCGTGCTGCTTCCCGATCGAGAGACCCGCGACATGGTGCTACGCAGGCTGCGCGAGGTCGACATCCACTCGACCTTCCACTACGTGCCGCTCCACTCGTCCGACGGCGGACGCCGGTTTGCGTCCAGGCGGACAGAGTGCCCCATCACCGATGACATCTCGGGACGGCTGATCAGGCTCCCGTTCCACAATCGCCTGACAGACGGAGACGTGGAGCGGACCGCCACGACGTTCCTCGAGATCCTGGGTGCGTCATGAGCGACGAGCGGTACCTCGGAGAGGGCTCACGTCTCACATCCGGCCCCGCCGAGACGCTGGCGGTGAGCGCCTTCGCCCACGAACTGACCGCAGCCCCCGCACTGTGGAAGGGCCTGGGACATGCCGACCTCGCCCACCTGGCGATGTTGCTCGACGCCGAAATCGTCGGGGCAGCAGACGCCGGAATCCTCTTCGAAGCTTTCGGGGCACTCCAGGAATTGGACCCTTCGAGCCTCGATCTGGACCCGGCGATGGGCGACGTCTACCAGAACCGCGACAGGATGCTCGAGGATCGCATCGGCTCCGTCGCAGGGTTGATCCATGCGGGCAGGGCCAGGCGGGAGGCGACCACCGTCGCCTGGCATCTCGCGTGCAGAGAGCGGCTGATCACCCTCGGTTCGGCGGCAGCCGGGTTGCTCGACGCTCTCACGGTGATCGCGGCAGCCAACCGCGACACCATCTTGCCGGACTTCACTTACCTCCACCACGCCCATCCGACCACGCTCGCCCACTACCTGCTGGGCTTCGCCCACCCCGTGGCGCGCGATCTCGATCGCATCGAGCGAGCGTTCGATCTGGTCAACAGGAGCCCGGGAGGATCGGGAAGCGTCAACGGGACCCGGCTGCCGATCGATCGCCGGCTCGGGGCGGATCTCCTCGAATGCGATGGGATCGTCGAGCACACCCGTGACGCCATGTGGGCGCCGGACATCGTGATCGAACAGATGGCCCTGATCATGTCCATTCTCACCACGATCGATCGGATGGCCGAGGAGTTACAGATCTGGACGACCGCCGAGTTCGGTTTCGTCGAACTGGATGACGCCCACTCACGGACCAGCGTGATCATGCCCCAGAAAAAGAATCCCTACGCCCTCGCCTACCTGCGGGGCATCGCCCGCTCCACGCTGGGCACCTACACCGGGTTGGCTGCAGGCGGCCTCACGCCGACCGGTCAGCCCGACAACCGCACCTTCGCCTATGTGCAGGTTCCCGCAGCGCTGGACCAGACGATCGCCGCCTGCCGCCTCATGGCCGATGTGGTGGCGAGAGCCACATTCGACCGCGAGCGAATGCTGGCCGCCGCGGGCGATGGATACCCCTATGCCACCGATCTGTGCGACGTCCTCGTGCTCGCCGGCGGGATCGACAACCGCACGGCACACCGCGTCGTCGGCCTGGCCGTGCGCACAGTGATTGACAGAGATGGCGGGCCGATCCTGGCATCCGACGTGCGGGCCGCGGCCGACGAGATGGGTGTGACGCTCCCCGAGGTGTCAGACGAAGCCCTCGAAGCAGTGAGCGAACCCGGCGCTCTCATCAGATCGCGGGCCACCGAGGGCGGGGCGGGGGCCGACTCGGTCGACGCTATGCTCCGCTCACTCGCCTGGAGAGCCGATCGGTCTCGCGACCGGTGGGACGGCCATCCGCTCCATGGCTTCGGCGATCGCATCACAGTCCGTGTCCGCGACATGATCGGCAGATGATGAGCCATCCTCTCGACCTTCCGGCCCGTTCAGACAAGCCACGATCCTCCGGGAGGACCCATGGCCTCGACAAGGGGACCCCGACGGGGACACTCGACGACTACCTCTCGATTGCCGGCCCGTACCTCGACCTGGTGAAACTGGGCTGGGGCACGAGCATCGTGACGCCCGACGTCTCGAGCAAGATCGAGCGCTACAGGGCTCACAACGTCGAGGTCTGCCTCGGCGGCACGCTCTTCGAGGTGTTCTACGTTCAGGACCGCCTCGATGAGTACGAAGGGTGGATGCACGAGATCGGCATCACTTCCATGGAAGTGAGCGATGGCGCCATAGCCATGGACGAGGCCGACAAGTTGCGCGCCATCGAGAAGTTCTCGGCCCACTTCACCGTCTACTCCGAGGTCGGCAGCAAGGATGCCGCAGCAATCGTCACCCCGGCCAAGTGGCTCAGCGCGATCAGGGCGGAAATCGACGCGGGCGTGTCTCATGTGATCCTCGAGGGCAGGGAGAGTGGCACGGCCGGTATGTATCGCGCGTCCGGTGAGATCAGGATGGGTCTGATCGACGAGATCATCGACGGTGGCGTCCCGGCCGAACGCCTCATCTTCGAGGCACCCCGCAAGACCCAGCAGGTGTGGCTCATCGAGCACCTCGGCCCTGAGGTGAACCTCGGCAACATCCCGATGGACGAGATCATCGCGCTCGAGACACTGCGCCTCGGATTGCGGGCCGACACCCTCCTGACCCTGCACGGGCCGGATGCCCGCTGACTCATCCAGGCTGCTGGTCCTCGGGGCCGGCAGGCACCAGGTACCCCTGATCACCCGGGCCGAGGAACGCGGCATCCGCGTGGTCGCCGTCAGCTACCTGCCCGATGATCTCGGCAAGGCACTGGCCACCTGGCCGGCCGACGCAAGCGCCATCGACACCGCAGCCGTCGTGGGCCTCGCTGCAACCCATGACGTGGACGGCATCGTCACCACGGGCACCGACATGGCGGTCGTCACGATGGCCGACGCTGCAGCTGCGCTGGGGCTTCCCTGCTACCTCAGCCCCCAATCTGCCCGTCTCGCCACCGACAAGATCCTGATGACCGCCGCGCTCGAAACGGCCGGCGGCAACCGGCCCAGGAACGTCGAGGTCGGCGCGGCCGACGATCCCTCTCAGGTGGCCGCCGGCCTGCGCTTCCCCCTCGTCGTGAAGCCGTGCGACAGCCAGGGGCAGCGTGGCATCACCCGGGTCGATGAGCCTGAAGGACTCGCCGACTCTGTGGCTGCGGCGATCGAGGAATCGCGCACGTCGCGGGCCATCGTCGAGGAGTTCGTCACGGGCCCCGAGATCACTGCTTCAGCCTGGGTGTCGAACGGCGATCCCCACGTGCTGATGGTCACCGATCGTGTCACCTACAACCCGCCGCCTTCCATCGGCATCGCCATCCGTCACGTCTCGCCGTCACGCCGCGCCGCGGGACGTCTCGCCGAGGTCACCGAGCAGGTGAATGCCGTTGCCGGGGCTTACCAGATGTCCGAGGGCCCGCTGTACGTCCAGATGCTCGCCGCAGCGGACCGGATGGTTCTCGTGGAGGCCGGAGCGCGCATCGGCGGCGGACACGAAACCGACCTGATCCCGGCAGCCTGTGGAGTCGACGTGATCGACCGAATGATCGATCTGGCTCTCACGGGGTCAGCAGAACCCGTCACCCATCACTGCGACGAGGATTCGCCCGGCGCCCCCGCCCTGGTCGAGTTCCTCCTCGCCCGCCCGGGTGAGGTGGCCGCCGCGAATGGCTTCCCCACAGGTGACCCCGGCGAGGTGGCCGGCGGCTTTTATGTGGGCCCGGGTCACATCCAGGGCCCGACGATCAATTCACTCGACAGGGTGGGGTGGTTCCTCGCAGCAGGCCCGGACTCCGGGGCCGTGCTGGCCGCCGCCGCTCGCATTCACGGCCGCCTGACCCTCGCCGACGCGGGAGGGACCAATCTGCTGTTCCTCGCCGAATCAGATCTCGTCCTTGGATGACCTCACAACGAAAGTCCCATGCCATCATGCCCCCCACATTCACCCTGGAGTTCGTCAGACAATGCGCCGAATAGCCGCCCCCCTCATCGGGATCATCCTGCTCGCATCCGCTTGCGGTTCCGACGATGCAGCCGATCAATCCGGTGGCGCGATCCTGACGACCACGACGATCGCCGCACCCGCGACAACGGCCGGCGACCCCGACGCCGTGGCCGGTGTCGGCAACACCGTGTCGGTCCACTACACGGGCACTCTCGACGACGGCTCACAGTTCGATTCATCGGCCGGCCGTGAACCCCTCCAGTTCGAGATCGGCGCGGGAGAGGTGATACCGGGGTTCGACGATGCCGTCACGGGGCTCAAGGTCGGCGACACCGTGACGGTGCGCCTGACACCGGAGGAGGCCTACGGCGAGCACGACCCCGCCAACGTCCAGGACGTCCCACTCGACCAACTGCCCGAGGGAGTCAACGCCGGTGACGAACTGGTCTCGCCGATAGGCGCAGTGGTCGTGGTCCAGTCCGTGGATGCCGACTCGGCCATCATCGACTTCAATCCGCCGCTGGCCGGCCAGGCTCTGACCTTCGAGATCGCCCTGGTGTCGATCGACGCCTAGTGCTCCGGGGCGTTACCGGTCGGCCGCGGTGACTCCGGCGATCCTTCCGTTGACGAGGGCATCGGTGATTCCCGCGCCCATCAGCCGGTTGCGCCCGTGCAGGCCACCCACCATCTCGCCGGCCAGGAGCAAGCCGGGAACCCTCGTCGACCCGTCGACATCGGCTTCCAATCCACCCAGCCAATAGTGCAGGAACGGCCTCACCAGTACGTCGCGTCCTGCCAACCCGTGTGCCTCGAGCACCCGCCATATGCCGGGGAAGCGCGCAGACACCTCATCGGGATCGAGATCGCCCAGCGTCATGCGAACGCCCACGCCGTGCTCCCCGTCGAGCGACCGGCCGGACCGCACCGCCGTGGCAATGGCCCTGGTGACATCGAGGCGATCGTCGCCCGGCCGGGCCACCGGATCTCCCAACCGATCGAGCAGCCGCACCGGCAGGTTCACGATGCTCTCAGGGATGCATCGATCGGCCGATCCGCCCACCACGTCGACCAGACCGAACGGTTGGTACTGGAACCACTCCGGATGGAGGACCGGCACTCCGAGGTCGCTCAGGAGGGCAATCACAGAATGGTTCCCGTTCGGAGGATTGGTCGTCCGCTCTCCCGCCTGTTCGGCGAACCGTCGAGCCATCCCGCCGGTGGCCGCGACAACCACCCCGGGCCGAAGCGTTTGCTCGACCTCGCCCCGGGTGTCGACTACCACCCGATCGCCATCGCTCCCGACTCCGATCACCTGGTGGCCGGTCATCACCTCGATCGGCAGCGATGTGAGCCGGGCGCGGAGGACCTTGATCAGAGATCCACCGATCCGATCGCCCGCCGACACGATCCGCGGTTCACTGAGACCGCCGGCCGAGCGGCGGATGAGGGCCCCACCGTCATCCCGATCGAGGATGAGTCCCCACTCTTCGAGCAATCGCACCGTAGGCAGGATCTCGCCGACGAATCGCCGAACCCGCTCGTGATCGAGCGGGGCTCTCGCCGAGCGCTCCATATCGGACACCATCGCGTCACGCGAAGCCTGTCCGTCGCGGGGAACCTGGAGGCCACCCTGGGCCATCACCGAGTTGGAGCGCCCGACCGGACCGTCGCTGACCAGGATGGTGTCCGCGCCGGATTCCGCTGCAGCGATGGCGGCCATGAGCCCAGCGGCTCCTGCGCCGATCACCAGGACGTCTGGCGTAGGTGTGATCACGGATCGGAACCGATCGGGAAGGGGGATGACGAGCGCCGGTAGGCTATCACCGCCTCTCGAAACGGAGCAGTGATGGACCTCAGCATCGTCGTCCCCACGTATCGGGGCGCCGAATCGCTCCCCGAGTTGCTGGACGGCCTCCGCTCAGCGCTCCCGGGTGTGGACTATGAAGTGATCGTCGTCAACGACGCGTCACCCGATGACACGTGGGCGGCCCTGACCGCACTGGCTCCTACCCACCCCGAGATGGTGGCCATCGACCTGCTGGCCAACCGGGGCCAGGCGATTGCGACGCTGGCTGGGATGGCCCAGGCGCGTGGATCTCTGGTGGCGACGATGGATGACGATCTCCAGCAGCCACCGGATCAACTGCCGATCCTCATCGATGCGCTCGCAGCGAATCCGCGATGGGATGCCGCCATCGGCAACTGGCCGCGCGACCACGGTCTCTTCCGCTCGTTCGGATCGTGGGTGCACGCGGTCGTCGACCGGATCGCACACGGGACACCCAGGTCGTTCCGCCATACATCGTTGCGGGCAATGCGCCGCCCGCTCGTCGACGCGCTGCTGTCTCATGAGACCAGGACTCCCGTTCTCGGTCCCCTGATCACTCAGTTGTCATCCGAGACCCACAACGTGGACGTGGCCCATCACGATCGGAAGTACGGCTCGTCGACGATCACGCTGCGCGAGTCGATCTCAAGGGTGACGACCAATCTGATCCACGGCACGACCCTCCCCCTCAAGGCGCTGAGCCGCATCGGTCTCTTCGCGGCGTTCGTGGCACTGGTGGTGTCGATCGTGTTTCTGATCCGCTGGCTGCTCGGTGTCCAGACCCCGCCCGGCTGGGCTTCCTCGTTCCTGGTGACAACGTTCTTCGGTGGCACGATCCTGTTCGGCATCGGTCTGCTGGGTGAGTACACCAGCGTCGTGATCAAGGAGGTGCGCCGTCCACCCAAGTGGAACATCCGTGAGCGCATCGGGGACGATCCGCCTCACAGCGATGCTTGATCATGCCGGTCATCCCCTTCTACGGAGCCGACCATCCCGAACTGTTCGCCATCGAGCGGCGCGCCATGGACCGTCCGGGCAGGGTGATCTCGGCGCTCGATGACATGCTGCCCGATGGCGTGGTCGCCGACATCGGAGCGGGTAACGGTTTCACTGCGGGGCGGCTGACCTCGCCACACAGGATGGTCATCCCGGTCGAACCGGCCGAGGGGATGATCACCGGTGAACTCGATCTCCCATGGATCAGAGGAGACGCCGAGCATCTTCCCATCAGAGACGGCTCCATCGACGGGCTGTACGCCACATGGGCCTACTTCTTCCCCGCCTGGCTGGATGTCTCACCCGGCCTCGCCGAGGCCCACAGGGTCGTCAAACCCGGCGCTCCGATCATCGTGGTCGACAACCTGGGCGGCGATGAGTTCACGGCACTCGCCGATCGCAACATAAGCGCCGACGAAGGCTTCTGGCGCGACCGGGGTTTCGCATGCCGGACCGTCGATACCGTCTTCGAGTTCGATCACATCGACGAGGCCAGGCGCCTGCTCGGCTTCTTCTTCGGTGCCCCAGGGGAACGGACCACTGTGACGACGCTCACGTTCCGGGTTGGGCT
>JABMPV010000250.1 GCA_013202595.1 bacterium | reverse complement strand
GCCAGATGACGCCCCCGGCTGTGTCCTCGTCCTCGACGCACGGTGAAGTGCGTCCACGTCCTGCGTCCTTGCCGGATGACGCCCCTGCCTCGCCCTGAACATCGCCAACGTTCCTGGCCAGAGCACTAGCCTCAGATGACACATCCTCGGAGGGTCGAATCATGCGTCTTGGCGTTCGAGATTGCCTTGTGGATGGTCGGCGCATCGCCGGCGACGTCGTGGTCGAGGACGGGTCGATCGTCGCCGTCGGTTCGAGTCCTGCCGGAACGAGTGGGATCGCAGTGCCGGGATTCATCGACATCCAGGTCAACGGGTACGCCGGTGCCGACTTCTCCTCCACCGATCTGGATGGCTACCGGATGGCCGGTTCCGGTATGGCCGCCGCCGGTGTGACTGCGTATCAGTCGACCTTCATCTGTCTTCCCCCCGATGCATACCGTCCGGCCCTGGCGGTGGCCGCAGCGGCGCAGGGATTGCGCGGACCGCGGCTCATTGGAGTGCATCTGGAGGGGCCGTTCCTCTCGCCGTCACGGGTTGGTGCCCACGACCCGGCCAACACCCGCCTTCCCGACATCGGGTGGGCCAAGGAGATGATCGCAGCCGGCCCGGTCACCTACACCACCATCGCGCCCGAACTCCCTGGCGCCGTCGATCTGATCAGGTTCTTCGTGGAAGCGGGCGTACCTGTGTCTCTGGGACACTCCGACGCCGATGCGACGGCCGCCAACACCGGGTTCGATGCCGGAGCCACCTCGGTGACCCACCTGTTCGGTGCCCAGCGCCCGTGGAGGCATCGGGACCCCGGCATCTCGGGCGCTGCCATGATCAGGGACGACGTGGCTCTGTCCTTGATCCTGGACGGCAATCACCTGGCACCGGAGACAGTGGAGTTGGTTCGCCGTGCCGCGCCGGGGAGGATCGTGCTCATCACAGACGCGATCAGCGCCGCCGGATGCCCCCCGGGCGATTACCTGCTCGGTGACCGCACTGTGACGGTCGACCAGGGTGCGGTTCGACTCACTGACGGAACGCTCGCGGGAAGCGTGCTGGCCATGGACACGGCGGTGCGCAACTTCATCGATCTGGGCGCCTCGTTCGAGGAGGCGATCGGATCGATCACCTCTGTGCCGGCCGGTCTGATCGGCCGTCCCGAACTGGGGACGCTCACGCCGGGGACACCGGCCGACGTAGTGGTCCTCGACGATGACCTGCGGGTAGCGCGGACATTGGTAGGCGGTGAAGTCATCCACGCAGCGTGATGCTCTCGGTAACCGACCGGGTGAGCATCTGCGGCGATTGATCGGTCTCCCGCTCCGCTAGTTTGTCTAGAAAGAGGAGCCATCCGGCGGCGGCCCGGCAGGGGTCTCGCCGGACTGACACTGTGACGGTTGCAGTCTGTTGATGAGGAGGCCGACGATGGCGGATGGACGCAGGATTTCGATGCTGGGCACCGGGTTGATCGGTGACTTCTACACCATGACGCTGCACGGCCAGCGGGGACGGGACAGGGTCGGAGTGGTCTACTCACGATCCGAGGAGCGCGGTCAGGCGTTTGCGGATCGATGGGACATCCCGCGCAGCACCACCAGCATGGAAGATGCGATCAACGACCCCGAGACGGACGTGGTTGTTGTGGCCCTGCCGAACTTTCTTCATGAAGAGGCAATCGGGATGATCGCCGACGCCGGAAAGGCCGTCCTCTGCACCAAGCCGCTGGCGCGCTCGGGTGAGGAGGCGAAGCGGATCCTCGATCGTGTCGAGGCGGCCGGAATCTTCGCCGGGTACCTCGAGGACCTCTGCTACACACCGAAGACCCTCAAGGCGATCAGCGCCGTCCAGGGGGGATCGATCGGCGATGTGACCTGGGTGCGGTCGCGCGAGACCCATCCGGGGCCCCATAGCGCCTGGTTCTGGGACAAGGACCAGGCGGGAGGCGGCGCCATCGTGGATCTCGGGTGTCACTGCATCGAGATCATCCGCAACTTCGTCGGCAAGGGCAATCGCCCGATCGACGTGATGGCCTGGGCGGACACGTTGGTGCATCCGATCAAGGCCGAAGACAACGCCGTCGCGCTGATCAGGTTCGAGTCCGGAGCCATCGGACAGTTCGAGGTCAGCTGGTCCTTCCGCGGCGGCATGGATCTTCGTGACGAGGTGGCCGGTACCGAGGGGACCATCTGGCTGAATCACTTCCTTCGCACTGGCTACGAGATGTACACGTCGGGCGGCGGAGACGGATATGTCGCCGAGAAGCTCGAATCGAACGAGGGCTGGCTCTTCCCCGTCGGCGACGAGGTCAGCGAATTGGGATACGTGGACATGTTCACCGACATGTTCAACTCCCTCGAAGCGGGCACCGACCCGATGGAGTCGTTCTACGACGGGTATGTGGTCAACGCCATCATGGATGCTGCCTACCGGTCGGCCGAGTCGCGGCAGTGGGAACCGGTCGACGTCGAGTGGCGGGGCGGCCCGACCGACCGCATCGCCAAGGACACCGCCTTTCACGATGGTCACGCCATCGTGAAGCAAGAACTGCTCCCGGATGGGCGAACCAAGCTCATCCTCAGTGACAAGGACACCGGTTCCATCTTCGACATCGTCATCGACGGGTGAGCGCGGTGCTGGAGGTCACAGCCGCCGGCGAGTGGGGCGCCCATGTCGGGGCGCTCCTGGCCCTGCGACTCGAGCAGGAGCCCGGCCGGCGTCTCTGTCTTCCGACGGGGAGCACGCCGATTCCGGTGTATCGATCATTCGCCGCCATGGGTGGGCGGTTGAACGAGACCGATGTCTTCCTGCTCGACGAGTTCGTTCTACCGCCGGGGCATCGGGCGAGATGCGACGAGATGCTGAAGAGGGATCTCCTCGATCTGCTCGATCACCCCCCCCGCACTCTCGATCGGCTGGATGTGGATGCAGACTCGCTCGACGATGAGTGCGCTCGCTATAGGTCGGTCGTGGAGTCGGCCGGTCTGGACTTGACCCTGCTGGGGCTCGGCGCCAATGGCCACCTAGGGCTGAACGAGCCGGGGGCGGCGGCCGACAGCATCACCCGGGTGGTGTCCCTGCATCCCGTGACCACCCGGGTCGCGGCCGGATATGGCGAAGGGGAGACTCCGCGGCGCGGGGCCACTCTCGGCATGAGCGAGATCCTTGCGTCTCACGAGATATGGCTCCTGGCCACCGGCGAGCACAAGGCGGACATCCTTCATCGAGCATTGACCGGGCCGGTAGAGCCCGGGGTGCCGGCGTCGTTTCTCCAGCACCACCCGCGGACCCTGGTCCTGGCCGACGCCGATGCGGCGCGATTGATGGCCGATTAGCCGGGCGATACGGTGAGCCTCGGCACGCCGAGCCACTCGGCGAACGCCGCTAGGTCGTCGAACAAGACATCTGGCCCCTCGATGGTCAGAGCTTCTCTGTCCGCGTACGCCGACCAGGCGGCGGCAACGGCGGTGACTCCGGCCGCCCGGGACTCGCGAATGTCGAACGCGGTGTCGCCGACATATGCGAGGCGCTCGCAGGCGATGCCCCAGTCGGCGGCGAGGGTGCGGATGCAGTCGGCCTTGATGATCCCATCGATGGAACCGCCCTGGACACCGGAGAAGTGATGGGCGATGCCGAGGACCTCGAGCGAGAGCATCGCCGTGGTCCTCGTCTTCCCGCTGATGAGCCCGATCCGGCAATCCCGTGCAGTGAGGGCCTCGAGGATGTCGAGCATCCCGGGGAATGGCTCGGGGCAGGCGCTGTGCGCTTCGACGTACTCCGAGAGGTAGGCCTCCCATGCCGGAACCCACGCGTCTCCGAGTGCGTTGCGGAACACGCCCTGCTCGTTTGGTCCGAACAGGGCGATGACCTGCTCCGGTGTCAGGTCGGGCCCCCCGTGGGAGGCAATCGTCCCGCCGATCAGCGAGATCGCCATCGGGTGGGTCTCTGCGATGGTCCCGTCGAGGTCGAAGATCACCCCCGGGAGAGGAGAGTTCCGGCTCACATGCCACCTGCTTCGATGCAGACCCTGGTGACCCTGCGTTCCATGGGGCCGAGGAACGGCATGATTCCTGCGGCGCGGTCGAACGCCCGGCCGCGTGTCGAGCAGTTGGCCGGTTCGACACCGAGGACAGACATCCCGGGGTTCGGGTCGAGCCACTGATTGAGCCGCGGGAGGCTGGTTCGATCCCAACCGATGGTGACCTCGATGCCCAGGTCTGGATTGGAGATGCGGGCGTTGCCCCACTCCAGGTCGGGCCCCAGGTCGTGCTCGAGCACTCGCTCGGCTTGCTCCGCGACGTCGGGCGGGAGGTGCCATGTGTCGAGGGCCACCTCCGAGGCCGTGTCCCTGGCCGTGGTCGACGCCACAGGGATCTCGAGGCGTGCGGGCGGGGCCCACAGCGGATACCCGAAATTGAGGTGATAGAGCAGCGGTGCCGGCGCCTTCTCATGACCGAGATTGGCCGCGACGTCCTCGACCTCCACGCGACCGGTCCCGATCGAGAAGGTGATGGTTCGCTCGACCCGGAAGTGAGCAGGTGGCTCCGGGTCGTCGATGACGCCCCGGACCGTCACGGTTCCCCCGGCGTCAGAGAGGGTTCGTTCCACGGTGTCATCGGCCGCGGGGAGGTGGGAGTAGGTGCCGTGCAGGCCATGTCCTTCCGAGGGCGCGCCGACGTTGCGCAGGCCGCAGGTGGTCATCAGGCCGCCACCGAAAGCCGTACTCCAGTCGGCACCCTGGAGGTCGTGCAGTGGACCGGCCTCACCGATCTGTGAGATCCAGGCGAGAGGTACCCCGCGGTACCAGGCCTGGCCGATGTCGAGTCCCCGGTCGGGGTAGATGCGGCAGGCGACGCCATCCCAGACCTGGACGTCGATGGCTCGCATCCCGGCGCCGGGGCCGGAGGAGATGATCGACTCGCGCACCTGGGCCACTGCATCGATGTTGGTCAGACGCCCCGCCGTCAACCCCCCGTCGAGCGTCATCGGGCGTCCGCCGCCCATGTGGCCGGAGCATGGGGGATCACTCCGGCCAGATCCAGGTCCAACAGCGTCAGGTGCCACCGGCCGAGATTGGCCGACACCATGGACATGCGGTTGCCTCCCAGGAAGGCGATGTTGGTGGGCGCGGCGAGCAGCGTCCCTTGAGAATCCTCTGCCAGCACCTCGAGTCGACCACCGGGGTCCAGGTAGTAGATCCGGTCGGGTCGGTAGCAACTGATGATCGCCCCGCCCTCTTCGGTGAAAGCGATGCCGTCCGGCACGGTCCCCGGGAGGGTGATCACGGTCTCGGGCGGCCCTCCGTGGACGAGGTCGATGCGGCTGACATCGGGGCCGAGCGACTGGATCATCCACAACTCCGACCCGTCGGGCGTCACGGCGCATCCATTGGGGAACCTGTTCAGTGTGGTGTCGAGCACGGTGGCGGCACCGTCGGGTGCCACGGCCATGACGGCACCGTCGTCGGCCTTCCACGCGCCCGAGTCCGAGAAGTAGAGGGTCCCGTCCGGGCCGAAAGCCGGGTAGTTGGGAAGCACCAACCGGCGATCCTCCACCTGGTGGATCAATCGGGTGAGTCCCCCGTCGAACACCCAGATGGCGGAGTCACCGGAGTCGCAGACGACCAACCGGCCCCGGCCGTCCACGGCGAGGCCGAGGACGAACCCGGGTGTCCTGGCGATCTCCGCGAAGGTCCGTCCGTCGGGATCGACGGTGTAGATCTGGCCGGCCTCTCCACCGGCGTAGAGCACCCCTGCAGCATGATCGAAGGCCACTCCTTCGGGGTGATCCAACCCGTCGACCAGGACCTCCACGGAGAGCGCGTGTGACATCACTCGTCCAGGGCGTGGCCGACGTCGCCGTTGATGACCAGGCCGCCGTCGACCACGATCTCCTGGCCGGTGAGGTACCGCGAGGCGTTCGAGGCCACGAAAACGACCACATCGGCGATCTCGTCCTCACCTCCGAGTCGGCCGAGGGGAATGCGCTGCCCATAGGTCTCGCGCACCTCTGGCGTGTACGCGGTGGCGTTCAGTGGGGTGTCGATGGCGCCCGGAGAAACAGCGTTGACGGTAACGGCGTGCTCAGCAGCCTCCAGTGCCAGCGTCTTGGTCAGGCCGATGATGCCGCCCTTGGCCGTGATGTACGCGCCCAGGTTGGGTACGACCAGCACGTCGGCCGCGGAGGTGATGTTGATGATTCGGCCGCTGCGCTGCCCGTACATGATCCGGGCGGCAGCACGGCATCCGTAGAAGAAGCCGTGCAGATTGGCGGCCAGCAGGCCGTGCCAGTCGTCGTTGGTCGTGTCGACGAGTGGCTTCACCATCAACCGGGCGGCATTGTTGACCCAGATGTCGAGTGATCCCCAGCGAGTGATCGCCTCGGAGGCGAGGCTATCGGCAGTGGCCGGGTCGCCGGTGTCACCCTGGAAGATGACGGCCTCGCGGCCCGTCGCTTCGATCTGGGAGCGGACCCTGTCGGCCCCCTCGTGGTCCGAGCCGTAACACCCGACGATGTTGGCTCCTTCCTCTGCGAGGGCAACGGCGATGGCACTGCCGATGCCATTGGATACTCCGGTGACCACGGCGCTCGGGCCGACCAGCGCGGTGCGGTCCGTGCCGCCGGGAAGACGTTCATTCATCGGTTGCCCTCTCTGTGGACTGCGCACCGGTCCGGGTCATTCTGATGCATCCGCTCTGGGGTCCATGACGATCTTCATGCCGCTTCCTGCCCTGGTGGCGTCCAGGGCGGCACTCCACTCGGACAGTGGCATGACGTCGGTGATCAGCGGGTCGAGGTCGACCAGGCCGGTTTCGAGCAGCATCAGCGCCCGACGCCAGGAACCCGGGGTCGTGGCGTTGCCCGAGTTCACGATGAGCTCATGGAACAGGATCGTGTCGAAGGGGACGGTGATGGGCTTGCCGAAGATGCCCACCTGGACGTACCGGCCGCCTTTGCGCACCGCGCCGAAGGCTGTGGTTGCCCCGCCGGGATGTCCGGACGCTTCCGCGACGACATCGAACAGGCCGAGGTCGTCATCGGGTCCGATGACCCGGGTGGCGATACCGAGGGACCCGGCGAGATCGAGACGGTGCCGATCTCGCTCCAGGCCCACCAGGGTGACGACCCCGCCCGCCGCCCGTGCGCACTGCGCGGTCAAGACCCCCATAGTGCCGGGGCCGACCACCAGGACGCTGTCTCCGGCATCGACGACCGGCGGGTCGAACAGGCACCTGGTGACGCATGCCAGTGGCTCGGCGAGCGCTCCAGCCACACGGCCCACCCGATCGGGAAGGCGCCAGAGGTTCCTCGCCGGGATGGTCATCCACCTGGCGAACCCGCCGTCCTCCCGCGACCCGATCGACCGTCGTCCTGCGCACAGATTGGGTGTGCCGTCGCGGCACCGCTGGCACTCACCGCACACCGAGAAGTACGTCTCGCACGCCACTCTGGCGCCGAGCCACTCCGGGCCGACTCCATCGCCCAGCACGGCGACTTCTCCCGTGACCTCGTGCCCCATGGTGACGGGCGGCTCCGACGGGAACTCGTCGTCGACGATATGGGTATCGGTGCCACAGATTCCGCAGGCGATCACCTCCAGGAGCACCTCACCCGGTCCCGGCAGTCGAACCTGCTGGTCACGAAGGCCGACATGGCCTACTCCGGCCGCCAGTTTGCCGACTGCGACTGTGATCTCGGGAATGTTCATGGGTCCTCCGGGGCGAAGGCGAAGAAGCGGGCAGGGTTGACGATGAGGATCTGATCGAGTGCAGTTCGGTCCACGCCCATGTCGGCGAGCGTCGGGATCACCCCGGTCATCAGCGAGGCGAGTCCTGGCGATCCACCGTAGGCCGACCACATCGATCTCCGTGCGCCATCGGTCCCCAGCATGAGGTGGGCGGCCTTGCCGGCCTCCGTCAAGGTGGCCACCAAATGCAATGTGGTGGAGTCGGGCGTGATCGGGTGGCGGAGCGCCTGATCGAACTCGAGGCTCACCCCTGAGTCGATGAGATCCAGGTGATATCGGACGTCGGCGACCTTGTCGGTGTGTGACAAGACCACATGTGCGGGATCCACCCCGAACGTCGACAGCAGGTCGATCTGCACCAGGCCGCCGCGGCCCTCCTCGCAGTGGGTGAGGATGGGCACGCCGGTGCGGCGATGGGTCTCCGCGGCAGCGGCGAAGACCCTGCGGTCCCGATCGTCGAGGATCTCCTGGAGGGCCCCGACCTTGATGAGCCCTGCCCGATGCGGGGTTCGTGCCACCACAGGGCCCTGGTAGTCGAAGCGGTCGATCCCGTCCTCCACGTCGGCCACGAAGAGGTCTGCCAGCGTCTCAGGGTCGCATTCGTTGGCCCACGATCGGCCCGGGTACCACTTGGAGGTGTG
>JABMPV010000249.1 GCA_013202595.1 bacterium | reverse complement strand
TCACGTGCGGCCCTGGCGGGAATGGACCGGGGCGTCGTTGCAGCGGCAGGTGCGCTGTGAGTTCCTGGTGGGGGATCGTGAACCCAGCAGCCGGCGGCGGGTCCAACTCGATCGATCGGGTGCAATCGGCCCTGGACGATCACGGACTCGACGCCTCTCTCCACGAATCGTCCTCTGCCGAGCATGTGGCCGAACTCGTGGACCAGGGCCTGGCTGAGGGGTTCGGGCGCTTCCTGGCAGTCGGAGGGGACGGTACGGCCAGCCTCGTCGTCGATGCGCTGCTGCGCCACGCCCACGAGGAAGCCCCGATCCTCGGCATCCTGCCCGGCGGATCGGGCTGTGACTTCGTGCGCACGTTCGGCATTTCCCAGATACTCGAAGAGGCGGCGGTCCACCTCACGGGGGACGACACGTACGCGATCGATGTGGCCGTCCTCGAAGGGGCCTGGGGCATCAGGCACGCTCTCAACGCGGTGGACGTCGGGGTCCTGGCAGCTTCGGTCCACAAGGCCGCCGGTCTCACCCGACGACTGGGCAGATTCCGATACAAGGCCGCCTTCTGGCTCACCCTCCCTCTGTTCAAGGTTACCACCGCCACGGTCACCATGGAGCGCCGCTCGTTCGAAGGATCGGCCGCCAACATCGTTCTCTCGAACGGGCAGTTCTTCGGTTTCGGAGCCAATGTTGCGCCGAAGGCCACCCTGGTCGATGGTCTTCTCGACGTCCAGGTTTTCGCCTGCTCCAAGTGGAAGGCTGTGGGCCTGTATCCGAAGGTGATCAAGGGAACCCACCTCTCGGAACCGGCGATTCGCAGGTTCCGATCGGGGGATCTAGCCATTGAGACGGACCACCCGTGGCCCGTCGAGGTCGATGGCGACTACCTGGGCACGACCCCCTTCAGGGCGCGGGTCCTCCGGAGAGCCATCCGCTTCAAGTTGTGACGCCACTGCGTCGCAGGTGAGGGATATACTCCGGCCCCGCCCGACATCGGGCACGCATCATGACGGTCGAGGAAGGACAGCCACCTGTGGCCACCGAGGACGACATCTTCGAAGAAGCCGGACCCGACAGTAAATGGTCAGAGGACGAGACCGACGACGATCTCGAGGAACTCGAGGTTCCGGTCGTAGTCGACCTCGATGACGACGCTGAGGTCGACGACAAAGAAGAAGGCGGCGACGGCGAAGCCGACGAGGCGCTGGATGAGCTCGAAGCAGAAGAGCTCGAGATGCTCACAGAGGACGAAGAGGCAGAGGCCCTTCCCATCGACGAGGCAGCCGAGTTCCGCAAGATTCGCCTCGAGGCCATAGCGCTCGACGCCGGCGCCGAAGAGGCAGGCCGGGACGAGTTCGTATGTGGGAACTGCTTCCAGATCAAGCGTGTGTCTCAGCTCGCAAACAAGCGCAAACGGCTCTGCCGCGACTGCTCCTGACCCACTCGTGGGCAGGGCTACGCTCGCCACCATGGATGTATCGGCCCGCGTAGCCACACCGGACGACCTGATTACGATCGCAGCCCTCTACCGGGATCTCGAAGCCGAGATGATCGCTCTCAAGAGGGTATGGCCGTTCACCGAGGGGTTGGCCGAACCCATCGCGACCCCACTGAGCAGCTCGATCGACGATGACCGATGCCTGCTTCTGATCGCCGAGGCCTTCGGGGCTCCCGCTGGATTCCTCCTTGGGAGGATCGAGGGGCTGCTGCCCCAGGCCGACGGTGCCACGCACGGCGTGATCAGGCTCATCTTCACGGAACAGGGATTCAGAGAGATCGGGGTGGGCGAGACGATGATGAAGCTGTTCCTCGAATGGGCAGCGTCCCACAGAGTCACCGGACTCGACGCTCACGTCTCGCCGGGCCACCGTCTCGCCAAGAACTTCTTCGAGTCCAATGGATTCAAGGCTCGCCACATCGTCATGCACAACGACGGCGGCTGATGGCGCTACAACCTCATCAGCGGCCCTTCGATCCGACTCCTCGCTGCACGGCCGATCTCCCCGCTATACCCCAGCGCGACTATCGCATTCCCGCGGATGCGTGGTCTGAAGCACCGGCGGTGCTGCTGGAGTTGGGAGACGAAATCGACGAACCGGTCGAGTACAAGCGCCGGATCGGTCGCTTCCTCC
>JABMPV010000248.1 GCA_013202595.1 bacterium | reverse complement strand
GGTGCTCGGCGCCATCGCCGTGGCCTCCGACATCGCCGAGTTCCGACTCGTCGGCGACCTCATCCGGCTTCCATCGCGCGTCACGGAGTCGACGGTCACTGCGACAGATCAGCGCCAGACAGTCATCGCCTTCATCCAATTGGCCGGGACGCTCGTGGCCGGTGGCCTGTTCATCATCTGGACCCGACGAGCGTACAGAAACCTCTGGGGCCTCGGGACGAGGGGCATGCGTTTTCGGCCGGGGTGGGCCGTCGGCTCGTGGCTCGTCCCGATCATCAACCTCTTCAGACCCAAGCAGATTGTCGACGACATCCATCGAGCGTCGGACCCGGCACTGCCGGTGGGGTCCATGTCCTGGCGCGGATCACCCGTTCCGGCGCTCTTTCACGTCTGGTGGGCGCTCTGGGTCGTCGGTGGCGTCATCGGGACGTGGGCCGGCCTGCAGCCGCAACCTACGAGCCTCGGCGAGTACCGGGCCCTGACAGGCGTCCTGGCAGTCCTCGACGCCATGCAGGCACTGGCCGCCATCTTCGCTGCGTGGAGTGTGGAGGTCGTGACACGGCGCCAGGAGGAACGGGCTTTGACCGTGCTGTCCCTCAAGCCGACTCGCCGCGCGTCGCCGCTGGCTGCCGGGGTCAGGTACGGCTTCGTGGCCGTGCTGGGTCTATCCATCTTCTTGGCCGCGACCCTCGCTCTCCGCTGAGGAGACGCGGCTCCCGGGGGAGTGACTAGTCAGTCGTCGATTCGTGCAAATGGGCACGCTCAGTTGGTCAACCTCCCCCGACCACCACGTAGAGTGGGCACACAGGTGCCCTGTGTAGTTGGAGGACTGCTCCCATGGACGACAGAAAGATTCTGCCCCGTATCCCGACCTCGGTCTGGTTCGTCATAGTTGCGCTTGGTGTCGTCGCGGCTCTGGCCCTCATTGTGCCGCGAGCAGAATCGGCGTCCCCTCAGTTGGTGGCAGCGGCAGCGGCTGCTCAGCCGTCGTCCCAGCAGGCTTCGTTGTTCGATACTCTCCCCGATGGCGGCGACATCGACACGACCGTGCCGGAGAGGCCCGAAACGGCGATCGTCGAGACCTCGGGCCTTTCGGAGCACGACGTCCAGGTGATCGTCAGAGAAGAGATCGCATCTGCGATCGACGATCTCATGGGTGGCGATATCGAGGAGACCTTCTGGGGGTTCTTCTCCGAGGCCTTCGACGGCAGATTCGACGACAAGTTCGAGGCCTACTTCTGGGACGAGTTCGAGAACGCCTTCGCTGACGAGTTCGATGAGGCCTTCTGGTCGGCCTTCGGTGACGCTTTCGAGAATGCCTACTGGGAGATCAACGACTAGAGACGCCACACCTTGCGGACCCATAAGGATTTCAGCAGCCGTCGGGTCACCGGCGGCTGCGTCGCGCCCACTGATCAGCGATCAGACGACGCCCATTGCCGTGCCGACGGAGGTAAAGGCGTCGACGCACATCTCGAGGTCCTCGATCGAATGGGCAGCCGAGACCATGACCCTGATCCGTGCGGTGCCGCGCGGCACCGTGGGAAAGCCGATGGACTGGGCGAATACGCCGTAATCGGCAAACAGCAGCCTCGAGAACTCCTGAGCGACCGGGGCCTCGCCGAGGATCACGGGCGTGATGGGTGTCTGGGTGTGTCCCGTGTCGAAACCAGCAGCAGCGAGTGCTTCACGGAACAGAGCAGCATTGGACCACAGCCGCTCGACGAGATCGGTCGATTCCTCGAGTAGATCGACCGCCGCGATGCAGGCAGCGACATCCGGTGGTGTCACGGCCGACGAGAAGAGGAACGGCCGGGCGCGCTGCATCAGCCAGTCGATCAGGTCACGGGAGCCGGCGACATACCCACCCATGGCCCCGAATGCCTTCGACATGGTGCCCACTTCGACATGGACGCGTCCGTTAAGGCCGAAGTGATCGACGATGCCGCGGCCTCCATGGCCGAGCACTCCTTCGCCGTGGGCGTCATCGACCATGACCAGCGCATCGTGCCGCTCGGCGACTTCGACGATCTCGTCGAGTGGGGCGATATCCCCGTCCATCGAGAACACACCATCTGTGATCACCAGGATCCGGCGCGCTCCGGCGCCGCGCGCCTGGCCGAGGATCTCCTCGAGGTGGCCGGCGTCGGTATGACGGTAGATGTAGCGGGCCGCCTTGGCGAGGCGCACACCGTCGACGATGGATGCGTGGTTGAGTTCGTCGGACACCACGGCGTCCTCCCCGCCAACCAGAGCGGAGACCGTACCGACGTTGGCTGTGAAACCCGACTGGAGAGAGATCGCCGCCTCGACCCCCTTGAAGGCAGCGAGCCTGCTCTCCAACTCGTCGTGGATGGTCATGGTCCCGGCGATGGTCCGCACCGCTCCCGGACCCAGGCCGTAGCGATCGAGGGCCGCTTTGGCCGCCTCGATGAGCCGAGGGTGGTTGGCCAATCCGAGGTAGTTGTTCGAGCAGAAGTTGAGGACCGACCGGCCGTCTACGATCAGACGGGCTCCCTGGGGCCCCTCGATATGTCTGATGGTGGTGAGCAGGCCGTCCGCTTCGAGCGCATCGAGGTCGGATCGCAGGAAGTCTGTCGTGGCCGGCATCATCACCTCATGGGGTCGTAAGGGGTCCGTCTGCATCATCGGGGTCGGGAAACATGACGACCTTTCCGCACTCGCCCGACGCCATGAGGTCGAATGCGGCTTCGTAGTCATCGAGAGCGAATCTATGTGTGACCACCGGCGACAGGTCCACCGCTCCCGACCTCAGCATCGCTCGCATCTGATACCAGGTGTCCCACAGCCTCCTGCCGGCGATCCCGTGGAGCGTGGCGCCCTTGAAGATGAGGTTGTCGTCGAAGTCGAACGCTACGGGACTGGAGAACAGGCCGAGGAGAGCGGCCTCACCTCCATACTTGAGAAGGCTGAGTCCGTCTGCCAGGGCGGTGGGCGCCCCGGACATCTCGAGCAGCACGTCGACGCCCTCTCCGTCGGTCTCTTTGGCGATCATCTCGCGCGGACTGTCGCGCGAGACGTTGACGATGACGTCGGCGCCGATGCGGGCGGCCATGTCGAGTCGGAAGTCCGACACGTCGGTGGCGTACACCGAACGCGCTCCGAGCGCCTTGACGGCGGCGATGGCCATCACTCCGACAGGCCCACATCCGGTGACCAGGACCTTCCGCCCCGAGACGTCGGGAACCGATGCCGTGTGCACGGCATTTCCGAAGCTCTCCTGCAGTGAAGCGATGGACAGCGGCATGTCGGGGGGATCGACCCATGCGTTCTCGGCGGGCACGCACACATATTCCGCGTAGACCCCATTCCTGTGGACTCCGAGGATCTGCGTCTCGGGGCAGAGATGGCCCTTCGCCGTCCGGCACCATGCACAGACGCCGCAGACCACGTGCGATTCGACGGAGACGAGCGATCCCAGAGCGGGCAGCGTCTCTCCCTCACCGTGCGCTTCGACGATCCCGCACATCTCATGGCCGACGATGAGTGGTGTGATCACGTGCTCGGCCGCCCACGGGTCCCATGATCGGATGTGGAGATCAGTGCCGCAGATGGACGTCGCCTTGACCTGGATCCGTACCTCGCCGGGGCCGGGTGTGGGTATCGGGACGTCCACCATCTCCAGACCGGGCCCTGGGCTGTGCTTGACGATTGCGCGCATCGATCTCACATTACGACTTCCGGTCATTCACGAGGTCGCGAGAATCTGCTCGGCCACTTCGTGGGACCAGCGGCGGACCATTTCCCAGTCCCTGTGATCGCCCGCCGCCGCCCCTACGGCCCTCATCATCATCCGCTCCTGGAGGGTCAGGCGCTCCACGTCCAGACGGCCGGGAAAGATGACGTGCTCCTCCGGGAGGATCGCTCCCATCAGTGCCTCGGCATCATCGGGTTGGGCAAGATGCTCCTCGGCGATCACACCGAGCGGGCCGCTGCTGAACATCCATACCGGGAGCGCAGCCAGTGCCGCGCCATGACGGTCGATGAACCCGACGGCGGAAGGCAGCCAGTGCCCTGCATAGAGAGCGCTGCCGAGCACGACGG
>JABMPV010000247.1 GCA_013202595.1 bacterium | reverse complement strand
GACGTCGGACGTCGGACGTCGGACGTCGGATACCGGACGTCGGACTACCGCGCTCGTCGCGTGTCACCTGTCCGCACGGTCACCCCGGTCGTGTCGAGCCACTCCACGAGCGGCACCGCGTGGCGTCTGGTCACTCCGAGCGCGTCCCTCAGGTTGGCCACCGTGAACCCATCGTCCATGGCTCGCACCGTGGCGACGATCTGATCGAGCGTCTCAGGGAGGTAGAGATGATCCGGCGGCACCTCGACCAGTTCGCCCCGCCGCACCAGGGCGTGGAGGATCTCGTCGTCTGCTTCGAGTTCCGACCGTTTCGGTGGGCTGTTGCCCGAGTCGGCGAGCACGCCTTTCACCCTGGACAGCGCTTCCGTCGCCTCGGAGGTGAGGTCGGCGGAGAAGCCACTCAGCCTGGCGACTGCGCCCTCGATCGTGATGGTCCCCGATGCGTGGGCGGCCAAAGCGTGCAATGACGGCAGGTCGATTCCCAGAGTCGCTGCAAGCGCCGGCGCTGGCATACCCGGCCGCAGGGGCGTTCGCTGATGGAACTCGGCCAGCGTTCCGGCACCCACGGCGACGAGACGTTCTGCCTCGAACGGCGAGAATGCCCGGTCGCCTGCCGTGACGGCCGGGTCGGGAATGCCGCCACCACTGTGGGAGGCCAGAAGTCGCAGCGATCCGGAGCCATGAGCGTTCAGCAGCGCAGTGGCGCGATCACCGGGGCTCGCACCGCCACCGCGCAGCGTCTCCAATGTCGCAGCAACCCTGGGTCGCCTTCTGGGCGGCGAGGGGTCCAGGACCATTCCGCCTGCGACGACCGCTCTGCGCCCAACCTCCCTCATCACGATTCTGTCGCCCATGGAAAGGGGGATGGGTTCGTCGACTTCGATCACCGCTGCACCTGATCCATCGAGTTCGCGGCTCTCGATGAGTCGGATCCGGGCAGGCCACGATCCGGTGCCTGCGTGGAGATGGAAGGCCCCTCGATCCCGAAGCGGCTCGGCCAGGTTCCTGACGGTGCGCAGGTCGGCGAGGAATCTGGTGGTTGGCGCCCATGCACCCGATTCGCCGAGCATCGACCCTCGCGCCACTTCGGAACGCTCCACTCCTGCGAGGTTCATCGCGGTGCGGCCCCCGGGTCGAGCGGTCGTCACTTCTCGCTCGTGGCTCTGCAGCGACCGCACCCGCACCCGCTCGTCACCGGGCCACAGCGACAGTGTGTCGCCCACAGACACCGGTCCGCCCAGCAGGGTGCCCGTAACGACCGTGCCGGCGCCGCCGATGGTGAACGCCCTGTCGATCCACATGCGCGGGCGGCCGGAATGTGCCGGATCGGCCAGGGTGAGTGCCTCCGATAGTGCCGCTCGGATCTCGGCGATGCCGCGCCCTTCAGGGGCTGCGGTCGGGATGATCGGGGCGTCCTGCAGGACGGTCCCTTCGACGCGATCCCTCACCTCGAGTTCGGCCAACTCGAGGAGGTCGGCATCGACCAGATCCGCCCTCGTCAGCGCGATCACGCCCCTATCGATTCCCAGCAGATCGAGCACCTGAAGGTGCTCCTCTGACTGTGGCATCCAGCCCTCGTCGGCTGCCACGACGAACAGCGCCACGTCGATGGCTTCCACTCCGGCGAGCATGTTCTTGATGAATCGCTCGTGGCCCGGAACGTCCACGAACCCGAGATCGGTGCCGTCGTCGAGCGCCGTCCACGCGAAGCCGAGGTCGATGGTGAGCCCGCGGCGTTTCTCCTCGTCCCATCGATCGGGATCACGACCGGTCAGAGCAAGCACCAGAGTCGACTTGCCGTGATCGACGTGGCCTGCCGTCCCTACGACCGGCATGCCGCCGCCAGTGAGGCTGCGATGTGGCCGTCGTGCGCCGGGTCCACTGCCCGGAGATCGACGACGACGCCCCGTTGCTCACGACGGGTCACGATCGGAGGGTCGGCGTCGAGCAGGCGGCGCCACACGTGCGCGGGCCGCCCGGCCACCACGATCATCGGGCCGGGGATACCGCTGCCGGGGACCGAACCGGCGCCGGGGAGGGAGAACCCGTCGCCGACCTGCGCGAGGTCTCCTGAGGGTTCGGCGACGAGTCGGCAACGCTCGGCGAGTTCGGCGGAAGGAGTCGTCGCCATCTTCCAGAAGGGGATCTCGCTGCCTCGTCCCGAGGCGAATGCCTCCAGCGTCGCGGCGAGAGCGGCGAGGCGGGGTCCATCGATCCTGGTGGCGCGTGCGATGGGATGGCGGGCGATCCTCGAGATCAGGTCCTGTCGGCCCGCGATGATGCCCGCCTGGGGGCCACCCAGCAGCTTGTCTCCGGAGAACATGACGATGTCGGCACCGAATTCGAGGGTTTGGCGGGCGGCCGGCTCTTCGGACAGCCAGGCCGGGGGCTCTCCGTCGAGCCATGGCGTTCGTGCGTCCAGCAACCCGCTGCCGATGTCGGCCACGACGGGGATCCCGTGTCGGGCGCCGATCTCGGCCACCCCGGCGTGGGTCGCCTCCTCCGCGAACCCGTCGACTCTGTAGTTGGAGGGATGCACCTTGAGCAACGCGCCGGTGTTCGGTCCGATCGCCGCCTCGTAGTCGGCTGCTCTGGTGCGATTGGTGGTCCCGACCTCCACGAGGCGTGCCCCCGAGGCTGCGATGACTTCGGGAAGCCGAAACGATCCGCCGATTTCGATGAGTTCTCCCCGACTGACGATCACTTCGCCATGTCCGGCGAGAGCAGCCACGGTGAGGAGGAGCGCCCCGGCCGTGTTGTTGACGATCAGAGCCGCATCGGCGCCGCACACCGTTGCAGCGAGCCTGCGGGCATAGAGGCCGCGTGAGCCTCGAGTTCCCGACTCGAGATCGAACTCGAGTGCTTCGAATCCTGCAGCCGACACAGTCAGGGCGGTGGTGGCACTCGCTCCGATGACCGCTCTCCCGAGGTTCGTGTGGAGCAGCACACCCGTTGCGTTGATCACCGCTCCCGGGCGCGCCAGGGTGAGTGCCCGGGTCTCGGCGCGACCGATGTCCTCGGGGGAGGGTCTGGCAGCGTCCCCGCTGCGCCAGGTCTCGATGGCGTTGCGGGCGATCTGAATGAGGAGCGACCTGGGAAGACTCCCGTCGTCCAGGGAGGTAGCCAGAGCGTCGACCGAGGGCGGATGCGAGACCATCGAACTCAGGATATCCCGGGGGTATCCTGAGCACGTGCCCGGTGACCCGGCAGTTGTCCCAGAGATTCGCCCGGCTTCGACGGTGCTCGCCCTGCGACAGGGCGCCGGCGGGCTCGAGGTGCTGATGGTCCGTAGGGCCAAGAGTGCTGTGTTCATGGGTGGGGCCAGGGTTTTCCCCGGCGGGGCGATAGACGCGGCCGATCGCGATTGCGCCAACGTCGTGCGCTGGTCCGGCGACCCTGAAGAGTTGCCGTGGAGGGCGGCGGCGCTGCGAGAACTGGCAGAGGAAGCGGGGATAGTGGTCAGCGACCCACCGCTCGATGTGGACGGGGGAGCCGACATCTTCACAGCGATCGCACAGGCTGGTGCCGTGCTCGACGCCGATCGCCTGTATTACTTCTCGAATTGGGTGACACCGCCCGGTCTCTCACGCCGATTCGACACGAGGTTCTACGTACTGGAGGTCGCCGCAGACGCCGAGGCCAATGCGGATCTCACTGAAGTGTTCGACCCGGAATGGGTCACCCCGGCAGAGGCGCTGGCGCGCGGCGACAGAGATGAATGGGGCATCGAGTTCCCCACGAGGCGCCATTTGGAGGCGATGGGCCGGTTTCGCAATTGCACGGCTGTGGTAGACCATTGCAGGAAGATCGAACGCGTCGATCGAATCGAGCCCCGTGTGGTGTTCGACGACGACGGGTCCTGGTCGATCTTCGTCCCCGGAGATCCGGGTTATGAGGAGGCACTCCGTTGAAGGTCCATCACATCCTCGCACCAAACCCCGGGCTGTTCACCGGTCTCGGTACCAACACCTGGGTGATCGAGTCCGACGGTGAGGCCCTCGTCGTCGATCCCGGCCCCGATATCGCCGCCCACGTCACTGCCACGGTCGAGACGATCGCTGATCTGGATGTGCAGGCTCTGCTTGTCAGCCACAGTCACCCGGACCATGCGCCGGCAGCGGCCATCCTCGGCGAAGCCGTTGCTGCCCCCGTCTACGGGTTCGGGCCGGGCCCGGGATTCACCCCGGACCTCATCCTTGGTGATGGTGACACGGTTCGGGCGGGTCGCATCGTCGCCGTCGCCATCCACGCTCCCGGCCACACACCCGACTCGCTCTGCTTCATGATCGACCGCAAGATCTTCACGGGCGATCACGTCCTGGGTGGATCGACGGTGGTGGTCGAGCACATGGGTGACTACCTGGAGTCCCTGCAACGGATCATCGACCTCAAGCCGAAGACGATCTACCCCGGACACGGCCGGATCGTGCGCAAACCTGAAGAGTGGCTGCATCACTACATCGAGCACCGCCTGAACAGAGAGCGCTCCATCCTGGCCGCCGTCGAGGACGGGGCGCTCACAGTGGGCGGAGTGGTCGAACGGGTCTACGCCGACATCGATCCCGGGCTCCACTTCGCGGCGTCCCAGTCGGTTGGCGCCCATCTGCGCAAGTTGGCTTCTGAGGCGCTGGTGGCCCTCCCGTACGGAAGTGACGATTGGGATGCCCCCGTCAGACCGGCATTGGCGAGCGAGACCGAGTGAGTCGGATTCGCCGGCGTGCAGCCGGCTTGCTCGCACCCGCCATCGTCATCGGGATCCTGTTTGCCGCCACTCCGGCTGCCGCCCAGGTGACCCCTGCCGACGTCGAGGCTGCTCGCGAGAAGGTGCGGGAGGTCACAGATCTCCTTCAAGGCCGGGTATTGGAACTCGAAGACGCCCAGTTACGCGAGGCCGAGCTCAGGGATCGTCTCGACAGGCTCATCGTCGATCTCGCTGCGCGCGAGCGTGAGTTGGTTGCGGCACGCAGAGATGCCAGAGAGCGCGTGGCATTCATGTACATGAGTGCAGGCTCCGATGACGCACGGTCGGCCGTTGCCTATGCCGATATCGAGGATGCTCCGGCGCGTCTGGTCTATCTCGACACCGTCGCCCAGGCGGACCGGGAGGTCGTGGTCCGCCTCGAAGCGGCGCGTCGGGACTTCCTTCGCCAGCAGGAACTCCTCGATGAGACCGTTACGGCGGAGGAGGCGGCCCGGGCCGAGGCAGAAGGCCTGCTGACCGAGGTGTACACCGAACTCGAAGAGGCGAACGCCGAGTACCAGGCCGTCAAGACCCAATGGGATGCCCAGGAGGCCGAGCGCCTGCGGCGTGAGGAGGAGGAACGCCGACGACTCGAGGCCGAGGCTGCTGCTGCGGCGGCAGCAGCAGCGATTGCGGCCACCTCGACGACCACAACGACGACCGTCCCTCAGACGACGACGACCTCTGTCGCCACGACCACCACCGTCGCCGGGTCGACCACCACCACGACTCAAGGGGGAGGGTCCACCACGACGACCACCGGAGCGAGTGGATCGACCACCACCACTGAGGCCGGCGGGTCGACCACGACGACGACAGAAGCCACGACGACGACGACAGAAGCCACGACGGCCACGACCACCACGACGATCCCGACGGGTGGCGGCGGACGGGCGTGCCCGATCGACGGTGCCACCACGTTCACCAACTCGTGGGGGGAACCCCGTCCGGGGGATCGCTTCCACACCGGTGTGGACATGCTCGCCGCAACCGGTACACCGCTCGTGGCCATCGAGAGCGGCGTGATCTTCTATCCGAACTTCCACTATGCCGGAGGGATCGGCCTGTATCTCGACGGAGACTCCGGCGCCCGCTGGTACTACGCCCATATGCAGGGGTATGCACCCGGGATCGATGGTGGGGTGCGGGTGACAGCGGGGCAATTGATCGGCTACGTGGGCAGCACCGGCAACGCCTCGGTCCCTCACCTCCATCTGGGCTATATCCCCAATGCCTCGAGTTGGGTGTATGAGAATCCCTACTCGATCGTGGCCGGGCTCTGCTGAGAGTCGGAGCGACGGCCACCCTCGGTGGCTGGAGCAGTAATCAGGGTTGGGGGTAGACTGAATCGTTCGATCGACATGGAGCTGTGTGCGCCGTCTCGCCGCCGGGCTGCTGGCCCTGCTGATACTCGCCCAGACCGTCCCTGCGGGGGCAGAGGTCACCCAACAGGAGTTGGCTGACGCGCGCGCCAAAGCCCAGGCGGTGGCCGATGAGCTCCAGGCCGAACTGATCCTTCTCGATCAGGCTCAGGTGGCGCAGGCGGGATTCGAATCGCGCATCGCCGCCATCGAGGCAGATGTCACCGATCGGGTGCGGCGTCTCGCCCTGGTCGAGTTCGCTGCCAGGGAGCGGGCGGTCTCGATGTATGTCAATGCCGGCACGAGCCAGGCACAGACAGTGCTCGACATCGAGTCGATCAGCGATCGCGACACCCGCAACGCCTATCTCGGCGCCGTGGTCGACAGTGATCGCAACATCGTCAACGAGCTCGAGTTCCTCCAGGCCGATCGGCTGGCTCTCCAGACCGAGCTCGACTCCTTGAAGGAAGAGCAGATCGGCGTCCAGGCAGACCTCGATCAGACGGCAGCCATCATCATGGCCCGGCTCGAAGAGGCCAATGACGAATTCCAGGTCCTCTACGACCAGTGGTGGCGCGAGGAGCAGGAGCGGATTCGCATCGCCGAGGAGGAGCGCAAGCGGGCGGCGGCGGCAGCAGCAGCTTCTGCGGCGGCGGCGGCCGGGTATACGAGCAGCGCCGGCATTCCGCCTGGTGGCAGAACCTGCCCCTTCATCGGCCCGTCGTCGTTCAGGGACTCGTGGGGCGAGCCCCGTCCGGGCGGAAGGACTCACACCGGCCTGGATATGGTCGCTCCGAACGGCGTCCCGCTCGTCTCCATCGAGACCGGCACCATCTGGTCGCCAAACTGGCACTACGCAGGCGGCCTCGGCCTGTACATCAGGGGTGACAGCGGAGACGTCTACTACTACGCCCACATGTCGGCCTATGCGCCGGGGATCTCCGATGGCGTCCGGGTGGGTGCCGGCCAGATCGTCGGATACAACGGCGCCACGGGGAACGCCGCGGTGCCTCACCTCCATCTCGGGTATCGGCCGGGTGGTGGCCCGCTGACCAACCCGTATCAGCTGATGGCGAAACTCTGCCGGTAGGCGATCTGCTTCCTCCGTCGGCGGGACAATGGCTCGCCGGAATCCTTCCAGACCGCCCCGTGCGGATCACACCCCTCCACGGCGGGATCACGGCATCCGTGTGGAGGGTCGACTTCGATAGACGCCCGTCGCTGGTCCTCAAGTACTTCGACGACGCGGGTTTCGTTGCGGAGGACCCCGGCCGCGCCGGGCACGAGGCTTCGGTGCTCGAACTCCTCGCCACGACGCCGGTGCCTGCTCCCGAACTGATCGCGTTCGACGGCGACGGGTCGGCTGCCGGTGCTCCGGCGGTGTTGATGACGGCGGCCGCCGGTCAGAGGGCCGTGCCCGTACCCGATCCGGGCGCCGCAGCAGCGCTGCTCGCGGGGATCCACCGAATCGATGCAGCAGTGCCGTGGACGTTCCATCGCTACAACCCGGTGGGATCGGTCGGCGTGCCGCCGTGGGGTGATGCGAGGTTGTGGTCCGAGGCGATCGCCGCCATTTCCGGGCCGGGTCCCGGCACCGTGCGGTGTTTCATCCATCGCGACTTCCATCATCACAACATCGTGTGGGATGGCCCCGAGGTCTCGGGTGTCGTCGATTGGCTGTCGGCTTGTCTCGGTCCCCCCGGAATCGACATCGCGAGGTTCCGGCTCAACACCCTCATCGACGGACATCCTCATGTCGGTGACGAGTTCGCTGCTGCCTATCTGAGCGTCGGAGTCGAGGGTGCCGGCCACCCGTTCTGGGACCTCGTCGATGGCATCGATCTGCTCCCCTGGTACGTCGGCGACGCGGAGATGGTGGCCGACTGGCCGGGCGACGGAGCCGACCCGGGTCTGCGGGCCCTCATCGAGGGCTGGATCGCCGGGGCCCTCGGTGGTCTCTAGTGCTGTAGCTGGCAACGTTTGGGGGGTTGGTCCGCGGTTTTCTGTTTCGGGTCGCGCATACTCGGTGTCGATGTGTCTTCGGCGGG
>JABMPV010000246.1 GCA_013202595.1 bacterium | reverse complement strand
CCTCACCCGAGTCGCCTGCAATGGCGAGCACGGAGGCGGCAGGAGTCGTTGTCGTCGTGGTGGACGGCCCCACGGTGCCGGGCGGGTCGGGCGGCTCAATCACGAGCGGCTCCGCCGCAGCCCTGGCGTTCTCGAAGAAATCCTGGATGCTGTCGAGGACCGCGGCGGTCGTCTGGGAGTCCTCCACGAAGACATCCGGCACGCCTGACGCCTCGATGTCACGGGCGCTCTCGGTCGCATCTACGTCGACGACGGTGACCCGTTCGGTCGCGATGAACGTCTGAGGAGCGGGCGCGCCCTCCTCGATCACAATGGGCGCGATCTCCTCTGACTGCCCGATCACGATGGTGAGGGCGGCGAAGACGACGGTCAGCGCAACGGCAACGCCGCGCACGGCCCCTGACGCTCGACTGGCTAGCTTCATTCGCGCTCCTCGCGCTCCTCGAAGCTGCGGTATGCCTCGATGATCGCGGCAACGATGCGATGGCGCACGACATCTTCGGTTGTGAGCTCCACGAACGACACTCCGGGGATGCCGCCGAGCACCCGTCTGACATGCCGAAGACCCGATCCTCGACCGGCCGGAAGGTCGATCTGGGTGACGTCTCCGGTGATGACCATCTTCGAATTGAATCCGAGGCGGGTGAGGAACATCTTCATCTGCTCGGGCGAGGTGTTCTGTGCCTCGTCCAGCACGACGAAGGCGTCGTTGAGGGTCCTGCCGCGCATATATGCGAGCGGGGCGATCTCGATGGTCCCCTTGTCCATCAGGCTCTGTGTCACATCGGGGCCCAGCATGTCATAGAGGGCGTCGTACAGAGGCCGCAGATATGGATCCACCTTCGCTGCGAGATCGCCGGGCAGGAACCCGAGACGCTCCCCTGCCTCGACAGCAGGCCGGGTGAGGAGCATCCGGCTGACGCTGCCCGACACCAGAGCCTCGACAGCGAGGGCCATTGCCAGGTAGGTCTTGCCGGTGCCCGCAGGCCCGATGCTGAAAACGACTGGATCGCGCCGGATCGCATCGACGTACAGCTTCTGGTTGAGGGTCTTGGCTCTGACGATCTTGCCGCGAGCCACCTTGATGCCGTCGGTGAACACCTGAGACGGACGATCCACCTTCCGGACGACGAGATCGATGAGGCGCCGCACCCTGTCCGCATCGAGACGCTGGCCGCCGTCTACGACGGCAAGCATCTCCTGAAGGGAGACCATGGCCGACGTGGCGATCTCCTCGTCGATCGATGACACACGCAGCACATCACCGCGGGCGATGATCGAGGCATCGGGAAAGGACGCCTCCACGACGCGCAAGAACGAATCGTGCTCACCGAGAAGGGCGAGCATCGTCTCGGGCGCGGAGACGCGCAGTTCGAGTTCTGTGAGTGCAGTGGACGTCACGAGATGCCTCGCGGGGCGGGGATCACCGGGACAGAGAAGTATACCGGTGGGTTGGACTGACGCGACCCGAAAGCCTCGATCAGACGGCGTCGCCGGTGAGGCCCAATTCGCTGAGGCGCTTCGAGAAGGCCTCTTCGGACTGATCGAGCAACAGAGCCAGCAGCCGTAGATCGTCCCTGCGGATGGTCAGCACCTTGCCGTTGAAGTCCTGGCGCATCATCTGGATGGATCTGAGAAAGCGGTCGAAGATCTCCGCTTCGGTGCCCGTCAGTGCCTCGATGGCATTGAGGTCGATGGTGATGCCGCCGCTGGGCAGGGGGACCACAGACGATTCGCCGGTGTCGTCCTGGGGCAGGAACTGAGTGATCGGAACCTGGAAGAAGGATGCGAGACGATGCAGTCTCGGCAGCGACAGGCTCCGCTCTCCACGTTCGTAGGCGCCTACGACGGCGGCCTTGAACTCCCCTGAGGAGAGCCTCTGAACGTCTTGAAGCGAGAGACCACGCTGACGCCGGATGGAGCGCACCCGAGCACCCACCATCTCGTTGTATGTCGGCGCCACTCGTCTTCCTCCCTCCGACTCTCAGTGTCTCCTGCGTGCGACGACCTCGCCGCGTGTTCAACAGGAATGCGCTGGGTGTCATCATAGCCACAAATCGGGGCCCCAGTCCAGCACTGCGTGTGGTCGAGACCGCTCCGAAGGGTCAGCGTCGCCGGCGGCGGCGCTTGCGAGACTCCGATGGCTCCTCGCCAAAGGCCTCGGCGAATGCTCGCAATGCCGCTTCCTGATCCTCATCGAGTTCGTTGGGGATGGAAACGCCGACCTCCACGAGGAGATCACCCCGCCCCCGTCTGCGCACCCTGGGCATCCCCATGCCCGAAAGCTTGAACACTGCGCCCGGCTGGGTCCCCGGAGGGACGTCGAGGTCGATCTCGCCACCATCGACCGTCGGAATCACCAGCGTGCGCCCCAGGGTGGCTTCGGTGATACCCACCGACACTCTGTGCACCAGATCGATGCCGTGGCGTTCGAACCGGTCGTCGGGCGTCACCCGCACCTCGACGAACAGGTCACCGGAACGCCCACCGGCGTCACCGGCCGCTCCGCCGCCAGACACCCGCATCCGGGAGCCATCTTCGATCCCGCCGGGGATGTCGACGGAGAGCTGGTTGTCCTTGACGTCCGACCCGGCGCCACCGCAGGTCTCGCACGGCTCCACGACCACCCGGCCCCTTCCCCGGCATGCGTCGCACGCGGCGATGGACATCGTGGTGCCCAGGAAGGTCTGACGGGTCACCCGCACCTGTCCCTGCCCGGCGCAGCGCTCACACGTCAGGAGCGACGTGCCCGGCTCGCTGCCCGACCCGCCGCAACTCTCGCACGGGGCCGGTGCTCGGTACGAGACGGTCCGCGCCACACCCGCCGCCGCCTCGGCAAGGCTGATCTCGACCCTGACCCCCACATCGGACCCCTGGGCTGGGCCGCTCTGGACGCCTCCGAATGGCGAGCCGAATCCGGCACCGAAGAACCTGCTGAGCAGATCGTCGATCCCGCCGAACGAAGAGAAGAGGTCGCCCATGTCCACGGATCCGCCGCGGTCGTAGGTGGCGCGCCGCGTTGAGTCGCTGAGGACTTCATAGGCCTCGGCGATCTCCCTGAATCTGTGCTCGGCGTCGGGGTCGTCGGGATTGGCATCGGGATGGGTCTCCCTGGCCAGTTTGCGAAACGCCCGCTTGATCTCTTCACCGGTTGCGTCCCGCGATACACCGAGGGTGTCGTAGTAATCGGCCACCGTCATCCCCCCAGTGTGTCGCCGAGGGCGTCGGAAACCTCTTCGACCACCTTGATGGTCCGCCGGTAGTCCATGCGGAGCGGCCCGAAGACGCCGACGCGGCCGGCGTCGCCACTGGCGTCGTAGGTGGTGGAGACGACCGCGAGATCGTCCTCGTCGGCCGAGAGTTCGGACCCGATGCGCACCGAGGTTCCGTGCGCCGTCGGGTCGAGCAACTGCAGCACAGCGGCCTCCCTGTCGAGGAGCGACAGGATGCGGGCGAGTTTCGAGAAGTCCTCCCACAGAGACGCCATATGGCTGGTTCCGCCCAGATGCACCTCTCGATGCCCTCTGGCGACCTCGGTCACTGCACCGAGGGCGCGATCCACCACGGCCAGGGTGTGGGGAGCCAGACCGGGCGGCGGCTCCAGCGACCCTGCCGGGCCCGAAGCCTCGATCTCGACTCCCGAGACGATCGACTCGAGCGCCTCCTGGGCATCGAGCACCTCATCGGGAGTGACGGGCGAATCGAGATGGAGCACCGACTGGCTCACCCTTCCGTGATCGGTGACCAGGACGAACAATACGACGCCCGGCTCGATCGGGATGAGATGGGCGTCGCGGACCGTGTGCCCTCCGAGGCCGGGGCCGAGCACCACTGCGGGATAGTGGGTGATCTCCGACAGGAGGCCGCTCGTCTCTTTGAGCAGCCGGTTCAACTCGGCGTGCATGGACGAGAAGAACGTATCGATCTTGGTGCGCGTGGAGTGACGCAGCGACCCGGGCGACAGGTGGTCGAGGTAGTACCGGTACCCGCTATCGGTCGGGATCCGACCGGCGCTGGTGTGAGGCTTGAGGATGTACCCATCGCGCTCGAGGAGGGCGAACTCGTTACGGATGGTTGCGCTGGAACACGTCAGGCCCGCCCGATCGAGCACGGCGCGCGAACTCACCGGCTCGCCGCTGCGGATGTATTCCTCCACGAGCCCGGCGAGCACTGCGGACTTGCGATCGTCCAGTGCCACCATGCTCCGCAGAGTAGCAGTCGAGTGGCCCTGATTAGCACTCGCCGGGAGCGAGTGCTAATCGATTGGCCACGCCTCTGGAGTTTCCAGGCCCAGGATGGTGCGAGCCACCTCGTCGCCCAGGAGCGGCCGGATCACCCGCAGCCTCCCTGCCGACGACTCGATCACCCCGGCACTCACCAGACGCTCCCCTGCCGCGCTTGCCAGGAGCACCGCACCCGCTTCCCCGGGTGAGGCTCCCGCGGCCCTCCGCAGGCCGATGACGAGGCGTTCGAGTTCCCGGGGCCATGGATCGAGAGCCTCTCTGCCGCTCACGGCCGGGTTCCCTCGCTCGATCGCCTCCATGTACCGGTCCACCCTGCGGATGTTCCAGGACCTCTCGCCCCGGAGATGCCGATGAGCGCCATTCCCGGCGGCCAGGTACTCGCCCTGGGCCCAGGTGATCAGGTTGTATACGCACGCTTCACCCGGAGCCGCCAGATTCGACGTCTCGTACCTGATCAGGCCGGCATCGGTGGCCGCGGCGACGGCGGACTCCCACTTGTCTGCCTGGTCGTCTGCGTCCGGCGCAGGAGCGCCCGACGCGATGGATCGAGACAACGGCGTGCCCCGTTCGACGGTGAGGGCGTAGATAGACAGATGATCGATTCCGGAATCGAGGGCGCCGGCCACCGAGCGCTCCCATGAGACCACCGACTCACCCGGAGTGCCGAAGATCAAGTCGACGTTGACCGACAGGCCGGCGTCACGCGCCGCAGACACCGCCGATCCGGCAGCCGTGCGGTCGTGGACCCTGCCGAGTGATTCCAGCACGGCTGCATCGAGTGACTGGATGCCGAGCGAAACCCGGTTCACACCCCCCGCCGCGCACGCTGCAGCATGCTGCGGTGTCCAATCCTCTGGATTGGCCTCCATCGTGACCTCGGCGCCCGAGGCGAGGCCCGGGCCGCCATCGACGGCAGCGACGATCCGTGCGACCTCATCCGGGTCGAGACGCGAGGGCGTGCCCCCTCCGATGAACAGGGCATCGATCGGCCGATCGACCGGCCAGCGCCGTATCTCGGCCTCCAGGGCAGCTACATACCGCTGGCGGAGGTCATCGCCTCCGGCCACCACCGCGAAGTCGCAGTACGGGCAGATCCTGTGACAGAACGGGACGTGGACGTACGCCCCGAAGAGCGAGGCGGCATCATCGGCAACACGATCGTCGTCGGGCCGCACGGGCGCCCGATCAATCGCCATCGACCTTGAGGACTGAGATGAACGCCTCCTGGGGGACCTCGACGGAGCCGACCATCTTCATCCTGCGCTTGCCCTCTTTCTGCTTCTCGAGGAGTTTGCGCTTGCGCGAGATGTCTCCGCCGTAGCACTTGGCGGTGACGTCCTTGCGGCGGGCCTTCACGGTCTCTCTGGCGATGATCCGGGCTCCGGTCGCTGCCTGGATCGGGACGTCGAACAACTGCCTGGGGATGTGCTTGCGCAACCGCGCGACCAGGGCCTTGCCGTAGTCGTAGGCGTTGTCCTTGTGGACGATCGCCGAGAAGGCGTCGACCGGCGTGCCGTTCAACAGCACATCCACCCTGGTCAGATCCGACGTCCGGTACCCGTCCGGTTCGTAGTCCAGCGAGGCGTAGCCCCGGGTCCTGCTCTTCAGCTTGTCGAAGAAACCGAACACGATCTCGGCGAGGGGGACCCTGTAGATGAGCTCCACTCGCTCCGGCGTCAGGTAGTTCATCGATCCCATCTCGCCACGATGCTCCTGGAGCAGTTCCATGATCGTGCCCGTGTACTCCGACGGTGTGATCACCATCACCCTGACGTACGGCTCAAGGACCTCGGTGCGAGAGCCGGGATCGGGGAGATCCTGAGGGCTGCGGACCTCGGCTTCGGTGCCGTCGGTCAGCACGACCCGATAGGCCACCGACGGCGCGGTGGCCACCAGATCGAGGTCGTATTCACGCTCGAGCCGCTCTCTGACGATCTCCATATGGAGCAGACCGAGGAACCCGCATCGGAATCCGGAGCCGAGAGCGCGTGAGCTCTCCGGTTCGAAGACCAGCGAAGCGTCGTTGAGGCGCAGCTTCTCGAGCGCCTCCCTGAGCCGCTCGAAGTCGTGGCCTTCTGTCGGGAACAATCCGGAGAACACCATCGGCTTGGGCTCGCGATACCCGGCGAGCGCGTGATCGGCCCTGCGATCCGAACGCGTCACCGTGTCGCCCACCTTGATGCGATCGATCTCCTTGATGCCGGTGATCAGATAGCCCACCTCACCGGGCCCGAGGCCGGCGACCGGTACATCCTTGGGCGTCAGCACTCCGACCTCGTCGGCTCGCTCTTCCTCACCAGTGATCATGAACCGCAGGGGATCGCCCGTGTTGACACGACCTTCCGCCACCCTGATGTAGCAGATGACCCCGCGATAGCTGTCGTAGAAGGAGTCGAACACCATGGCTCGCAGCGGAGCGTTCTCATCGCCTTCCGGGGCAGGCAGGCGGGCGACGATGGCTTCGAGGAGCTCTTCGACGCCCTCACCCGTCTTGGCCGACACCCTGAGGACGTCACCCGGTTCGCACCCCAGTACGGCGGCGACCTCCTCGGCCACCCGATCCGGCTCGGCCGCAGGAAGGTCCACCTTGTTGAGCACCGGGATGATCTCGAGGCCGTTCTCGATCGCCAGGTAGGCGTTGGCCAGCGTCTGGGCCTCCACACCCTGGGCGGCGTCGACGATCAGGATTGCGCCCTCGCCTGCCGCCAGGCTCCTGGACACCTCATAGGTGAAGTCGACGTGGCCCGGCGTGTCGAT
>JABMPV010000245.1 GCA_013202595.1 bacterium | reverse complement strand
TTCCTTGCTCTTGATGAGGACGGCGGCGTTCTCGTCGAACTTGATGTAGGAACCGTCTGCACGACGAGTTTCCTTCACGGTACGAACGATGACGGCCTTGACGACCTCACCCTTTTTGACGTTTCCGCCGGGGATGGCGTCCTTGACGGTCGCCACGATGATGTCGCCGAGCCCGGCGTACCGACGACCGGAACCACCGAGGACTCTGATACAGAGCACCTCTTTGGCACCGGTGTTGTCGGCCACCCGCAGGCGGCTCTCCTGACCGATCATCTGGCACGCTCCACTATCTCTGCGATGCGCCAGCGCTTCGTCTTCGACAGCGGGCGAGTCTCTTCGACCCGCACGGTGTCGCCGGTCTTGGCGTCGTTGGCCTCATCATGGACGTGCAGGCGCTTGCGGCGCTGCACCGTCTTCGAATACCTCGGGTGCCTCACGGAGTCGACGATCTCGACCGTGACCGTCTTGTCACGCGCGTCGGAGACGACGACGCCTGTGCGCACCTTGCGGTTGGCACGGTCGGTCATGATCCGTCCTCCTGGGCGTAGAACGCCTCGATCTCCTGCTGTCGCATGACCGTCATGATGCGAGCGACATTGCGCCGCACCTGAGGGATCCGCGCCTCGTTGTCCAACTGGTTGGTCGCCAGCTGGAACCTGAGGTTGAACAGCTCTTCCTTGGCTTCTGCGAGCTTTTCAGTGAGTTCGCCGTAGGGGAGGTCCCGCAGCTCTGCAGCCTTCATGTTTCCTCCCTGGTCACGAACTTGGTCCTCACGGGGAGCTTGTGGCCGGCGAGGCGCATGGCCTCACGGGCGAGATCCTCGTCGACACCCGACAGCTCGAACATGACACGCCCGGGCTTGACCACGGCGACCCAGAACTCGGGGTTGCCCTTGCCAGATCCCATCCGGGTCTCTGCCGGCTTCTGGGTGACGGGCTTGTCGGGGAAGATCGTGATCCACACCTTCCCACCACGCTTGATGCGGCGGGTCATGGCGATACGAGCTGCCTCGATCTGCCGCGACGTGATCCACGCCGGCTCGAGGGCCTTGAGCCCGTAGTCGCCGAAGGTGACACTGGTGCCGCCCTTGGCCGTCCCGGACATGGAACCCCGCTGTTGCTTGCGCCAGCGAACGCGCTTTGGCATCAACACGGGCTACTCCTTCTCTCCGGTATCGACGACGTCTTCGACCACATCGGCCACTGCCTCGGTCACGGGCTCCTCGACCACCTCGGCCACTGCCTCGGTTGCGGCAACCACGGTGGCGACCTCTTCGACCGCTTCCACGACTGCCTCAACGACCGCGTCGGCCGTCTCGGGCGCAACGTCGGACTTGACCTCGAGGGTCTCGGCTGCGTCCGACCTGGCCTCTTCGAACTCTTCACGGGCGGTCCCTGTGTCGACACGCTTGCCGCCACCGGCCTCGATGAGGCGCTTGCCGCCCTCCGCCTGGCGCTTGCCGCCACCGGCCTCGACCAGGCGCTTGCCGCCGCCTGCCTCGATCAGCCCTGTGCGGCGCTCGCCTGCAGATGCTTCGGCCCTCGCCTTGGCGGGGGCGCGTCGTGCCGACGGCCCACCCGTGGCGAGTGCTGCCTCGGCTGCGATCTTCTCGCGTGTTGCCGACAGAGAGGGGACTACGTCGCCCTTGTAGACATGCACCTTGACGCCGATGGCCCCGACACTCGTGATGGCCGTGGCCGCGCCGTAGTCGATGTCGGCCCGCAGCGTGTGCAGCGGCACCCGGCCCTCCCGATACCACTCGCGCCGACCCATGTCGGCGCCGCCGAGGCGGCCCGAAGCCTGGACCCGCACGCCCTGGGCGCCGGCCTTCATGGCTGTCTGGACCGCACGCTTCATGGCACGCCGGAACGAGACGCGGCCCTGGAGCTGGTCGGCGATGCCGCGGGCCAGCAATTGGGCGTCCGTCTCGGGATCCGTCACCTCGATGACGTTGACCTTGATGACGCGATCGGTGAGCTTCTCGAGGAGCTGACGGATCCGCTCTACTTCCGACCCGCCGCGACCGATGACCACACCCGGCCGTGCCGTGTGGATGTCGACCTGAACCTTCTTGTCACCGATGCGCTCGATCTCGATGCGCGACACGGCGCCTCTCGTGAGCTCTCTGCCGAGCATGTCCCTGATCTCGGAGTCCTCGAGCACCTGAGCGGCGTAGTTGGTCTCGCTGTACCAGCGGGACTTCCAGTCGGTGACTATCCCGAGTCGGAGCCCGTAAGGATGGATCTTCTGGCCCATCTCAGCCCTCCTCCCCGTCGATTTCGTCTCGTTCGTCGCCGACCACGATGGTGACATGGCTGGTGCGCTTGAGAATGCGCGTCGCCCTGCCCCGTGCCCGCGGCCTGAAGCGCTTGAGGGTCGGTCCCTCGTCGGCAAATGCCTCGACTACGACCAGTTCGTCGGCGTCGAGAGCGTGATTGTGAGCGGCATTGGCGACTGCCGACTCCAGCACCTTCGTGATGGGGTCGGTGGCGCGCCTGCTGGTGAACGCCAGCACGTTGCGAGCCTCGGTCACGGGAAGGCCCCTGACGAGATCCAGCACCCTGCGCACCTTGAACGGCGATTGGCGGATGTAGCGAGCGTGAGCGCGTACTTTCATCGCTTCCTCGCCGACCTCTCGCCTGCGTGGCCGCGGAAGGTCCGCGACGGGGCGAACTCGCCGAGCTTGTGACCGACCATCGACTCGGTGATGTACACGGGCACGTGCTTGCGCCCGTCATGCACCGCGATGGTATGACCGACCATCTCGGGGATGATCGTGGAGCGCCTGCTCCAGGTCTTGATCACCCGCTTGTCACCGCTGTCGTTGGCGCTCTCGATCTTCCTGAGGAGATGCTCATCGATGAACGGCCCTTTCTTGAGGCTTCGAGCCATCGGCTACCTCCTCCCCTTCTTGGAACGACGCCGAACGATGTACTTGTCGCTCGCCTTGTGCTTCTTCCTGGTGCGGCCCTCCGGCTTGCCCCACGGGCTCACCGGGTGACGGCCACCACTGCTTCGTCCTTCGCCACCACCGAGGGGGTGGTCGACGGGATTCATCACAACGCCGCGCGACTGGGGGCGAACGCCCTTCCAGCGGCTGACGCCGGCCTTGCCGCCCTTGACCAGTTCGGCCTCGGG
>JABMPV010000244.1 GCA_013202595.1 bacterium | reverse complement strand
GGACCCGGCACTGCTCGAGTACGCAGACCACGGTCTCGTCAAACTCCGGGTCTTCCCGATCCCCGAAGACGGGACCCGCAGAGTCGAGATCGAATATGCCCAGGTGTTGCCGACCGACGGCGGCCTGTTTCGCTACCGCCACCCCCTCGGCGCAGAGATTCGCGGCGGCGAGGTGGAGTCCGTGACTGCTCGCATCGAGATCCGCTCAGATCAGCGACTGGCAGGCATCACCTCACCCACCCACACGATCTCGGTCGATCGCGTGGATGAGCGCAGCGCCGTCATCGGCTATGAAGGCACAGGTGCAGACGAAGGCGACCTGGTGCTCTACGTCGGCCTCACCGACGGTGAGATCGGGGCCCACCTCGTGACCTACGCCGACCCGGCAGGCGGCGACGACGGATTCTTCCTGCTGATGCTGTCACCCGGCCTCGCCGACGACGACGAAGTGGTCGCCAAGGACGTCATCCTGGTCATCGACCGCTCGGGCAGCATGGAGGGTGAGAAGTTCGAACAGGCCCAGACCGCAGCCGAGTGGGTCCTCCGTCATCTCAACGAGGATGACCGCTTCGGCGTCATCACCTTCTCCACCGGCGTCCGGGAGTTCTCGCCCGACCTCTCGGACACAGGTGACATCCCCGACGCAATCGACTGGATCGCATCCCAGGAACCCGCGGGTTCGACCGACATCGACATGGCGCTGTCATCCGCCTTCGAGATGGCATCCGATCGGCCGGCGTACGTCGTGTTCCTCACCGACGGACTGCCCACCGAAGGCGTCACCGACACCGCTGCGATCATCGACAGGGCGGGCCGGCGCGCTCCAGAGAACGTCAGCCTGTTCGCATTCGGCGTCGGCTGGGACGTGGACACGGTGCTGCTCGACACGCTCGCGACAGAGCACCACGGCACATCGACCTACGTCACCCGTGGAGAGAGCGTGGACGAGGCCGTGACGGCCCTCTACGCCAAGGTGAGCAGTCCAGTGCTGACCGATGTTTCGATCGACGTGTCCGGAGTCACGCTGAGCGACATCTACCCCCGGCCGCTACCCGATCTCTTCAGCGGCGGCCAGACGGTCATCGCAGGACGATTCGATGGTTCCGGTGCAGCGGTCATCACGGTGACGGGTTGGGCCCGAGACGAGCAGATCGCCCTCGAGTACGAGGCGACCTTCCCGAGGACCGGAGGCAACGAGGCGATTCCGAGGCTGTGGGCCACCCGCAAGGTGGGCTACCTGCTGCGCGACGTGCGCCTCAACGGGCCTTCCGAGGAGACCATCGATCAGATCGTCCGATTGGCGATTCGCTATGGGATCGTCACGCCATACACGTCCTACCTCGTCACGGAGGACACACCGTTCGGCGCTGAGGCAATCGAACGCATCACCGACAAGGAGTACGCCGCAGCGGTGACCACCACCCTGGTCGTGTCGGGCGAGGCAGCGGTCGATGCCGCCGCCGCAGCCGGCGGCCTTGCGGACTCGGACGTCACAGCCAGTTCATCCGGGTACGGAGAGATCCTCAAGACGGCCGGGTCGCGCACCTTCCGCCTGACCGATGGTGTGTGGATCGACACGGCGTGGGATCCCGACAACGGCACCACGCCCGTCGAGTTCCTGTCCGCCGACTACTTCGCGCTGACGGCCGCCCACCCCGACCTCGGGACCGCCCTCTCGGTCGGCGACCGGGTGATCGTGACCTGGGGTGACGTGGCCTACGAGGTGGTGGAGGAAGGTACCGGGACCGGGAGCATCGACATCCCCGTGATCGTCGAGGACCACGGGACCGGAGGGATCGTCACGGAATCGACCACCGTGGTCACCGGTGCAACCACCGGCGGATCCACCGGTGAATCCCTGGCGGCAGGCGAGATCGATCCGGGATCGGATTCCTCCCCCACAATCATCATCGCCATCGCCGCCGGAGCACTGGCGATCGGCGGCGGCCTGGTGGCGGCGGCCAAGCGCCGTTGACCCGGCACCGCCCCGGCGCTTCGGTGCCGGGGCGGTCGTCGGTCGTCGGTCGTCGGTCATCAGTCGTCGGTCATCAGTCATCGGTCGTCAGTCATCAGTCATCAGT
>JABMPV010000243.1 GCA_013202595.1 bacterium | reverse complement strand
GGACGATGCCGGGCGGAGGCTCTCCGGCGGTTTCACCCGTAGCCCTCCGTTGCCGTCGGGGACGGGTGAGTTCTCTCCGATGCCGCGCTCGGCCCTCACCCACTGAGCGGTGGGACGAAAGCCCATCGAGGCCACCATCGATGCGGCACTCTCGTTCCAGCTCTCGGTGAGAAGCCTGATCACCTGGGCGCCCTGATCGGTGGCCCACTTCCACAACTCCCGGCTCACGGCGGCGCCGAGTCCCAGCCGACGGAACTCTGGATCGACCCGCATCCCTCCGGCCCAGGCCTCATTGGGGCTCACGATCTTGACCCTGGCCAGCGCGCGAATCCGGCCGTCTACCTCGGCCACCATCGCCTGTGAGTTCACTTCGTCGAGCCAACCGAGGAATGCGCCCGGTACGTAGTCGCCCCACTCGAAAGTGCCAGTGGTGAACCCGACGATGTCATCGAGATCCTCAGGCCGAGCAGCGCGAATGATCGGTTTCATGACATCAGGAGCGTAGTTGCAGCATCGGCGAGTGATGTCGGGCGGTGCTCCGACCCTCCTGTGATTCACGGGAGGCGAGTTCCCCTTCTTGGGTTGCCCGCGCGGAATGCGAAAGGGGGCCAAGCCTGGCCGTGTGATCAGCAACTGCCGGCATCCAGGACAGGGCGACTGCCAACGGCTTCGAGGGGGAGTACTGGTCCACCGAGATCATGTGGTGCGCGGTCGACCACGACCCGGGGTGCCCTCCCCCCGACCCGCGCCTGTCCGACCTGCAGGTCGCCAAGTACTACGCACGGTCCATTGTTTTGCACCTCAGCATGGACATCGGCACCTCCTACAAGACGTACCGGGACACCACAGGACCGGTCACCTTCGGCAGGCTCCACACGCTTCTGGCGGGAACCGCCCCGGCCGACATCGACGTGAGCATCGAGACCGAAGCCACTGACATCGTGACCGCCGGGTTCGTCACCCCGAACGGCGACGAGATGCTGGCACTGTGGATCGACCAGGCAGCGTCCGATGGCGACCAGAGGACCGCCGCCACGCTTACCTTCGCCGGCATGGCGGGACGATCCGCCAGCGGGATCGACGTCATCGGAGGCGCCCAGCAGCAGCTAATCACCTCCGACGAGGGCGCAGACCTGGTTGTCGCCGACCTTCTGATCACCGAGGCCCCGGTCATCGTTCGCCTCCAGAACCAGCCGACCGCGGCTAGACACCGAGCGGATAGCCATTCTCAACCGGCCCAAGGAAAGGCGGGCTCAGGGCTCGGCCGTGAAGTCGATCGCTCCGACGGCGTCGGCAAGTCGATCGATCGCTTCTGCGATGCGATCCGAGGGGGCGGCGATGGTCATCCTCGCGAACCCGGCCCCTTCCCGTCCGAACCAGTGTCCGGGACTCAACGCGAGACGAGCAGAACTTGCCAGCCAAGTTGCCAGCTCAGGAACGTCCATTCTCAACTCCCGGAAATCGAGCCATGCGAGGTAGGTGCCCTCTGGGGCGACGAGTCCGATGCCCTCCGGCAGGCCTTCGTGCAACAACGTCACATTTGCGGCCGTGAGCGCCAGCAGCTCGTCAAGCCAGTTCGCGCCACCGGAGTAGCCAGCGACAGAAGCGGCGATCCCGAAGACGTTATTGCGGGTCAGGTGGAGCCGACCACTCACCTCCTGAAACGCAGCGGTGACCGCCTTATCGTCGGAGATCAGCAGCGTGTCGCATATCCCAGCGATCCCAAAGGTCTTGATCGGCCCGTGGATCACCGCCCAGGAGACACCGGTGCCAGGTGCGATGGTGGCGAACGGGACGAATCTGTGAGGCCGCAGTGCGAGGTCGGCGTGGATCTCGTCTGCCACGATGAACACGTCGTGTCGAGCGCAGATCGCCGCCACCGCAGTCAGTTCCTCGGTCGACCAGACTCGCCCGACCGGATTGTGAGGATTGCACAGGATCATGAACCGGGTCGTTGGATCAGCCGCCTTTGCCTCCAGATCTTCCAGGTCCATCCGATACCCACCCTCGGTGAGGATCAGCGGTGACCGGACCACCGTTCGATCGGCTGCAGCCACCAGGGGCTTGAAGTCAGTGAACACGGGTGGTTGCAGGATCACACCTTCTCCCGGTGAGGTGAGACGCTCCAAGAGCACCCCGATCGAGGTTCCGACACTGGGACTCACTGCAGTGTGCAGGCCTGACCCGTCCCACTTGTGGCGTCGGGCAGCCCAGACCCAGAACGCCTCGATCGCCTCCCGAGGGCGTGTCTCGTAGCCGTACCACCCCTGCTCGCTGCGTGACCTCAGCGCGTCGACGACCGGAGGAGCGAGGTCGATGTACGGCTCAGCGATCCACAGGGGAAGCAGGTCATCGACGTCGCCGAAATGCCGCACGAGCCGTCCAGCATCTGTCGCCACAGCGGTAGGCGTCGTTCGATCGACTGAGACAGAGGTCATTGATTCATCATACGAGTGAGGACGCTGACATGGTCCATCAAGCCGGAGAACGCAATGTTGGGAGCAGCCACCCCGGGAGGGCAGCGAACGTCAGGAGACCCTCAGCACTCCTGACCTCTCCGGAAGGCGAATAGCGGTTCGTTCGCCAATCAGAGACCCCTCGGCGCCCGGTTGAGACTGGGCCGGTACTGGATCGCGGTAACGTCGCTCCCGGACCGCGGTGAGAGAGCAGTGTTGATCGAGCAACCGGATGGGCGCCCCATTTCCTTCGAGCGATGGTGGAACGTGCGCGATCTGGGGGGCCTCCCGACCAGGGGCGGGGGTACCACCCGGACTGGGGTACTGATCCGCGCAGCGACTCCCGAGTTCGCCACAGCGGCGGATATCGAGGGCGCCCATCGGGCAGGGTTCACCAGGTTCGTCGACCTGCGGAGACCGGGCCACGCCTCCGACTGGCGTGATGGGGCATCAGATGTGACCACTGTCGGGGTCGATCTCGTCGGCTCGCTCTCCCGCCCTCCGGAGGGATCAGCCGAGCAACTGCTCCGGATCTTGCTCGATGCAGGACGGGTCGGGGTGGCGCGTGCGATCGGTGAGATGACCTGTTTTGCCCTGGAGTCACCGCCTGTGGTCTTCCACTGCCACACGGGCAAGGATCGAACCGGGATGATCGCCATCGTGATCTTGTCGTTGGCGTCCGTCCCCGGGGAGGTGATCGTCGCCGACTACCTGGCGTCGAATCCCGGTTTCGAGGCGATGCGAGCAGTGATCGCTACCGACGGCGGAGCGGGCTTCATGGCCGGGGCTCCGGCCGCCTTCCGGGGTCCGGTGTCCCGATCGGGCGCTGAGGCGGCGCTCCGCTTCCTGGAGGAGTCAGGGGGCGCCCGGGCCTATCTCAAATCGGCCGGTTTCACGGCAACCGAAGTGGAGAACGCCGCCTCCCTGCTCCTGTAGACACCGTCTCCGGTCGCGTCACCACCCCTGCCTGCCGCCGCTGACGGATGACCGACGACTGATGACCCTTCGGATCAAGCAAACCCGAGCGCCGTCAGCACCCTCAGAACCAATCCATCCACCCCGTCGAGGAAGGTGTTCGTCGGCTGGTGTTCGACCTCGGGTTCGGGGCCGGGGGAGATCGACTTGAAGGGTTGGGCCGGGTCGAACGAGTTGCCTGTGCCGACCATCACCTGGAGACAGTCGGATCTCGGCCGGCAGCCCGGGGTCACGATGAGGAGGTCGGCCATCCCGTCTCCGTCTGCGTCACCGGCGGCCTCCACATCGCCGACGATGCCCATCAGGGGTTGGCGCGCTCCTGCGAGCGAGAACCGGCCTTCTGAAGCAATGAAGACGGCGGCGCATGCCGCCCAGTTCTCGCATGGATGCACGGTGATCAGATCATCCTGCCCGTCATCATCGGCATCGGCTGCGAAGAGGCGCGGAAGGCCGTCGAGGTAGGTGACGGGGCCGACGAGGAGAGGCCCTCGACCGGTGAAGCGCCCGATGCGGATGATGCACCACGATCCCCCGCGACACTCGGCTCCGTACAGGATCTCGTCTTTGCCATCGGCATCGGCATCCAGGGCGATGGCCGAGTTCGGGGCCTCTGAGAGGGAGCCTGGGAGACGGGCGATCAGGCGTGGAGAGCGGAACTCGTCGCCGACAGATCGGTACCTGTAGAGGCAGGTGCGGCTCGGATCGTCCTCACACACCACCAGCGCCATCAACTGGTCCATTCCGGTGCCGAGCGTGTCGCCGGCCAGCAACGTCACGTGCGTGTCCGGTGAGAACTGATCGGACTCCAGCCATGTTTGGGAGCGGGTCCTGCCGATGGTGGCGACCCGGGTGCACGTCGATTCCCGACAGGCGGTTCGGTAGGCCACCTCGTCGACCCCATCGCCATCGAAGTCTCCGGTGACGGGCACCGAGCGAAGAGCGTTGACCCCGACACCCAATTCATACCCCTCCGTCCTGGTGCCGGAGAACACCCTGGCGCAGGAGCCGCCCGGGCAGGTCCGCAACTCCACGGCGGGCGAGGCGGATTCACCCGAGTCGATGAACGCGAATCGTGGATCGGTGTCCTGCCCGCAGCCGATCCGCCCGTCCGACACGGCCACCCCGTCGATGACAGATGATGACGTGACATCGGGGGACGTCGTCGAGCCTCCCCAGTACTGCTGGAGGATGAATTCGCGGATCTTGATATTGGGTTCGGTGGCACGGCGGAACGCGAGGCCATCGACCTCGAGTACCCGCCTGCCATCGATCCACATCTGAACCAGACCGTCCCGCTGCCCGGGGGTGTTGAGCAGGGTGCGGCCCTCCATGCAGTACCACCGGCCATGGAACAGTTGCTGCGTGGTCGAGTAGTACGAGACGCCGAATCGAGTCGGCTGGTCGAGGTGGTAGATGTAGTACCCGATCCGTGATCGATCCGGCTGGGTTCCCCTGGTGAACTTGACCCTGGCCGACCACCCGGGACTGGCGGGAGTGGACGGATACCCTCCCTGGCCGGTGTACGAGTACACCCCCATGAATCCGGGCAGTTTGCCCCCTGATGTCTGAGACCATCCCGGTTCGAGGTAGAGGTAGTAGCGGAAATAGGCCTCAGTGGGCTCTGTGAACCCGTTGGCATTGAATCTCCAGCGGGTGGCGATTCCGAGATGGTGACGAGCCTCGGTGGTCACGCGCAGCCCGGCTCCCTCGAAGCCACCGGAGACGACCGAGTAGTTCTCGTCGCTGCGCTTCTGCCAGTTCCATTCGAGGAGCCAGTTGACATTCTCGAAGGGTTCCAGCAGGTACTCGGCACCCTCCTGGGCGAGCGCCGGGGAGGCGGAAAGGACGAGAATCGCAGCGAGCGCGCTCGCAAGAGCGCTTCTGAGGCGCGTCACACTTCGGTTGCGGGTGCGACCCGTCACGTGCTCGTCTTCTCCATCGGTCGTGGGACCCACGGTAATTCGACGTCACGCACAGTGGGCATGGTTCCCAAGAGGCTCTTCAGGTGCCCTCAGGAAGGCCAGGCCGGGATCCAGAGGGTCTCGAAATGCTCCGGGCCGATGAGGGGTTCCAAGCGGCGCTAGTGCTCTGGCCAGGAACGTTGGCGATGTTCAGGGCGAGGCAGGGGCGTCATCCGGCAAGGACGCAGGACGTGGACGCACTTCACCGTGCGTCGAGGACGAGGACACAGCCGGGGGCGTCATCTGGCCGTCGTGAACG
>JABMPV010000242.1 GCA_013202595.1 bacterium | reverse complement strand
TGACATGCCGCGATCAAAACACACCACACCCCCCAAGCGGCGGACCCCCACCCCAACACAAGATCGTGGTCACAGCACTAGATGGGATAGACATACACAAAGAACCCCGGCGGCGGTCATCAGGTTGCACGCAATCACAGCCGAATTGCAGCTGCTCCGAGATCACCGATCCAGGACGGTCAGGTGGCGGATATCACCCTGGGCGGCTGCGATCTCACACGCACGCGATCCTCGCTACGCCGCCACCCGAACTTGGAAGGAAATAGTGGGAAGATTGCGACAAGGGTGCTGAAGCGCTCCTGGCCATCGCCTCGGCGTGGGTCGGTTTCTGTCATACCCGTGGGATACGTTGCATCCATGTTGGACGTGATGCCCACATTGGCCGGGCCGACTGTGATCTCGTGCATCGAGACGATGTCGGACGACGACCTCCACACTCACTACCTGGAGTGCCGTCGTCGGGAGCGCATCGCTGCCGCAGCCTCCGCTGAGGTGCTCGCCGAGATCGAGCGTCGTCGATCGTATCGACATGACGGCTATCTCACCGCCAGTGCGTTTGTGGCACACCACACGGGGGATCCTCATCGGACCGCAGCCGGCCGAGTCCGCCTGGCAAATGCCCTTGGCGACATGCCCGAAACGTCCGCGGCGTTCCGAGACGGTGACCTCGATGTCACCCGGGTCCGTCGCCTGATCAACGCTCGTGAGACCGCACCCGAACCCTTCGCCTGCGCGGAGCCAGACCTAGTCGAGCAAGCGCGAACGGCGGATGCCAAGGGCTTCGCCACGACCATTGAGCTCTGGCTCCAGCGTGTGTCCCTCGCCGCGGTCCGGGCCGACGAGCGAGAGCGATTCGAGCGGAGGCGCCTGACGGTGTTCGACACCCTCGACGGGATGGTCCATCTCGAAGGTGATTTGGACCCCGTCTCGGCTGAGACCGTGATCACGGCCATCGGTGGGCTCGCCGGCCCGGCCAATCGGGATGGCGGAGACGGCCGGACGCCGACGCAGCGCCGGGCCGATGCCCTCACCGAGATCTGCCGGCGGTTCCTGGACGGCGGCGAGGCGCCCATCAGCGGTCGACAGACCCCCCACCTACGCGTCATCGTCGATATCGACGCTCTCACCGGCGGCCCTCCCCGCCGGAGTGAGATCGGGCACCGCCGTGCCCTCGGGCCGGCGGCTCGCGAGATGCTCGCGTGTGATGCCACCGTCTGCGGCGTTCTGCTGCGCCGGGGAGAGGAGATACTCACGATGGGCCGGTCATCGAGGACGGCCACGCCGGCGCAGTTCCGGGCGCTCGCCGTTCGCGACGGCGGATGTGTCGTCCCGGGGTGCGATCGTCCCCCGGACTGGTGCGACGCCCATCACATCGTCCCCTGGATCCAAGGCGGCGTCACAGATGTGAACGACATGGTCCTGGTGTGCCGGCCCCACCATGTGATGCACCACCTGGGGTCACTCCGATTACCCCAACGGGAGTGACCGCTACCGCGGGAAGGTGGGGACGTCGCGGTCCTTCCACACCACCGACTCGCGGCGGGCATGGAGCAGCATCGACCGCGCCAGCGTCGAACCCCAGAAGGCCACGGTGATCGCGTGGAACGGTGACGTCCACTGAGCGTCGCGGCCCAGTTGGGCGGTCATGATCCGTGTGGCGACCAGGAGCAGGCACTGCCACACGACCACCTCGGGCACTTCACCACTACCCGCTGCACCGATCACCAGGCGGACGAAGGGCGTCACCAGCAGCGGAGCGAGCACGAACGCCACGGTGGCGCCAACCACCGGGTTGTATCCCAGTGCCCCGTACGCGTTCTTCGAGAAGCCCCGCCAGATGCCCGTGACGCCGTCGTACCAGCGCGTGGCGACGAGATCGGTGCCGTTGGCGATCCGCACCCGATACCCGGCCTTCTTGGTGTTGCGGCTCAACTGGACGTCATCGACGATGTGACCCGGGTCGGCTGTGTGACCCCCGGCAGCGTCGTAGGCCTCCCTGGTGAAGAGCATGAACGGGCCGAACGCCAGCGACAACATCGCCGACTTGGCCCGGTGGACCATCGCCACGGGGATGAGGGCGAAGAGCGCGTGGGTCACCATGGGCAGCAGCATCGCCCCGGCCATCGTCGTCGAGGAAGAACGCGGCATCATCGACACCAGCCCTGCTCGCTCGTCGTCGAGCATCCCCGCCGCAGCAGAGATGGCACCCGGTTCGAGCACGGTGTCCGAGTCGACGAAACAGAGGAGATCCCCCTTTGCCTCCCGGGACAGTTGATGGCAGGCCAGGTTCTTGCCGGTCCACCCTGCTGACAGAGCCACACCCGAGATCACGGCGACACCCTGATCTGCGTAGGTGCGGGCGATATCGGCAGTCCTGTCGGTCGAACCGTCGTCGAGCACGATGATCTCGAGGTTGGGGTACTCCTGTGCGACGATCGAGTCGAGGCACTCGGTGATCGTCGCCTCCTCGTTGCGAGCCGGCACCAGGACACTCACGAGGGGAGCACCCGCCCCCCACGTTCGAGGCTTTGGGCGCCGCAACTCCCGGGAATTCCACAGCACGAGCAGCACCTGGAGGAGCAAGAAGCCGAGCAGCGCCCCGTTGAGGATGAACCAGTCACTCATCGAGTGGTTCCTCCCCTGGCTCGATCCCAACCCGTCTCGGCCTCGACGGCCTTCATCCGCGGCTCGTCCAGCACGCGCTTGACGGCGACCACCAGGAACACGCCGAGGGCGACGGCAATGGTCTCCCAATCGACACCGGTGAACGGCGCCGCCACGAACACCATGACCACCGCAGGGATCAGGCTGGGCATGAATCTGCGAGTGGCTGCGAGAGCGATCAATCCGACCCCCGCCCCGATGCCGGTGGCGAGGGGCATGAGCCCGGCAGCGAAGCCGCCTGCTGCAGCCAGGCCCTTGCCGCCGATGAAGCGGAGCCACACCGGATAGGCGTGCCCGATGATGAGGAACGCCCCGGCGACGGCAATCTGCTCGAGCGGCGAGTCACGGAAGGGAACGGCCACCGCGACGCCCTTGGCGAAGTCCAGGAGGAATGCGACGATCCCCCACTTCTTGCCGACCACGTGGAAGACGTTCCGGGCACCGACGTTGCCTTCCCCCTCGGTCCGGATGTCCACGCCCTCGACCAGGCGAGCGATCAGATAGGCGGACGGAACGGAGCCCATGAGATAGGCGTACGCTGCCGTGCCGCCGAGTGCTGCGATGTCCACGTACTCACCCCTTTTCGTGGTCCCGATGATTCTAGGGAAAGCCCTGCGGGTCGGGCCGTGCCGGGGCCACGTCCCGGCTACTCGGGGAGGGTGAGAACCACGGGGCCGTCCGGGGTGATGGCCACGGTGTGCTCCCAGTGCGCCGACAGACTGCCATCGGCCGTCACGACACTCCAGTTGTCAGACAGGACCCGGGTCTCGTCACCGCCGATGTTGAACATCGGCTCGAGGCAGACGGCCATGCCGGCCTTCATCCGCATTCCCCTGTGCACCCTGCCGTAATTGGGCACCTGCGGCTCCTCGTGCATCTGACGACCGATTCCGTGCCCTGTGTACTCACGGACGACTCCGTAGCCGTGAGGGTGGGCCAGAGCCTCGATCGCCGCGCCGATATCGCCCAGGCGGGCGCCGGGGACCGTCGCCTCGATACCGGCCCACATCGCCTTCTCGGTGACCTCATTGAGTTGGCGAGCCTCGTCGGAGATCTCACCGATCCCGAAGGTGACCGCGGCGTCGGCGTGCCAACCCTCATAGATGGCACCGGCATCCACCGACAGCAGATCTCCTTCTTCGAGAACTCGCTCGTCGGGGATCCCATGGACGATGGTCTCGTTGAGCGACAGACAGGTGTACGCGGGAAACCCGTGGTAGTTGAGGAAACTCGGCGTGCACCCGGCGTCGGCGATGATCCTCGCCGCCATCTCGTCGAGGTCGAGCAGACTCACTCCCGGCTTGGCCGCAGCCCGAAGATCCTGATGGATCCTGGCTACGACGACGCCCGCAGTTCGCATCTTTGCGAACTCGTCGGCTCCCTTGATCGTGATCATCCGGCCAGAGCCCGCGCGATCCCGGCGAACACCTCTTCGATGGTGCCCATACCGTCCACCGTCACGACGTCGACATCGTGCTCGGGGTAATACGCAGCCAGGGGTTCGGTCTCTCTGCGGTAGACCGACTGGCGGTTGCGAATGGTGTCCTCGTTGTCGTCGGCGCGGCCTTCTTGCTCGGCCCGCTTCAACAGCCTTTCGACCAGAGCGTCCTCGTCGGCCTCGAGCAGCAGGGCGACATCGAGCGCGCCTTTGCCAATCGCTGCATCGAGCGCTCCGGCCTGGACGACGTTACGCGGGAACCCGTCGAGCAGGTACCCGCATACGGCGTCTTCCTGGGAGAGTCGTTCGGCCACCATGGCGACCACGAGGTCGTCGGGCACCAGGTCGCCTGCGGCCATGATCACATCGGCCTTGCGACCCAGGTCGGTGCCGGCTGCCACCGCCTCGCGCAACATCACACCCGTGGAGATGTGCGGCACTCCGATGGCTCTGGCGAGCATCGCGGCCTGGGTGCCCTTGCCGGCACCCGGAGGCCCGAGGAACAGGATCTTCCTACCCATTCGGGGTTCCCTTCACTGATTAGAGCGCTCACAAATAGGCTGGCCCCGGGATCACGTGTCGGCTTGCGGCAAGCCGACACGCGGACCCGCGACCTATTTGCGCGCGCTCCTAGGTGAGGAACCCTTCGTAGTTCCTCATCATCAACTGACTTTCGATCTGTTTCATCGTCTCGAGGGCGACGCCCACGACGATGAGGATCGAGATGCCGGAGAACCCGAGGGAGATGTTCCAGATGATCGCCACGATGGACGGAAGGACCGCGACCCCGGCGAGGAACAAAGATCCCGGCAGGGTGATCCTGCTCAAGATGTGCTCCAGGTACCTGGTTGTCGCAGACCCGGGCCTGATGCCGGGGATGAACCCGCCCTGGCGCTGGATCATGTCGCTCTGACGTTCCGGATCGAACTGGATGGCCGTGTAGAAGTACGTGAAGAAGATGATCAGCAGGCCGAACACGATCACGTACCCCCACGTCGCACCACTCACCAGGTTGGTGTCGATGAATCGCCTGATGGGACCGAAGATGCCCTCGGCGGGGATCGATGTCGAGATGAGCGCCGGGAAGTACAGGACGCTGGAGGCGAAGATGATCGGGATGACGCCCGCGGTGTTCACCTTCAGCGGGATGTAGGTGCTCTGGCCACCGAGCACGCGGCGGCCGCGTACCCGCTTGGAGAACTGGATCGGAATCCTCCGCTGACCCTGGTCCACGAAGATGATGCCTGCGGTCAACACGAGGAACATGACACAGACCGCCAGGAACCTCGGCAGCGTCGTGGAGGTCCGCATCACCGAGAACTGGGCGGGAATCTGGCTGACGATGCTCACGAAGATGATCAGTGACATCCCGTTGCCGACGCCTCGCTGGGTGATCAACTCACCGAGCCACATGATGAACGCAGTGCCTGCGGTCAATGTGAGCACGATGACGAGGACTCTTCCCGGCGTGTAGTTCGGGATGAGGTCGATGCCGCCGGTGAGTACACCGCGGTGGAAGAGGAACGTCAGGCCCGTGCTCTGCAGCAGGGCGAGGATGACGGTTCCATACCTGGTCCACTGTGTGACGACCTTGCGGCCCGACTCACCTTCGTCCTGGAGGCGCTGCAGTTTGGGGATGACGACGGCGAGCAACTGCATGATGATCGACGAGGTGATGTACGGCATGATCCCGAGAGAGAACACGGAGAACACCTCGAGCGCACCGCCCGAGAACAGGTTCAGCAGGCCGACGATGCCCGCAGAAGCCGCTTCGTCGGCGAACTGCTTCACAGCGTCGAGATCGACACCGGGGACCGGGATGGCTGCGCCGAGGCGATACACGGCGAAGATCACCATGGTGAAGAAGATCTTGTTCCGGAGATCCCGGATCCGGAACATGTTGCGGAATACGGACAGCATCAGCAGCAGGCCTCTCGGCTATCGAGCACGGGTTTCATGAGCATATCGCCTCGGGGGCGCTTCTCCCTCACAGGACGGGCATGTCCGACGACGTCGACCGTCATTCGTCGATGACTTCGACGGTTCCGCCGGCTGCCTGGATCTGCTCCACGGCGCCGACACTGAAGGCGTGAGCGCGGACGGTGAGTGCCTTCTTCAGTTCGCCCTCACCCAGCACCTTGATCCGGCCACGCTTCTTGGTGAGGCCGGCAGCGCGCAATTCGTCCGGCCCGACCGTCGATCCCTTGCGGAATTCGTTGAGTCGACCCACGTTGACGAGAGCGAAGTACTCCTTGTTGGGGTTCACGAACCCCCTGCGCTTGGGCATCTGCCGATAGATGGGCGTCTGCCCACCCTCGAACCAGGCAGGAATGGTTCCGCGGGCATGGGAGCCCTTGGTCCCGCGTCCGGCCGTCTTACCTCTGCGTCCGCCTTCGCCGCGACCCACCCGGATCTTCGTCGAGCGTGACCCGGGAGCGGGCTTCAGGTGATGCAGCTTCATGATTCGTCGACCTCCACCAGGTGCCGTACGGTGTGGATCAGGCCGCGCACCGACGGCGTGTCCGGTCGTTCAGTTGTCTGTCGGATCTTTCGGAGGCCAAGGGTCTTCACGGCAGCGCGCGTCTTCGGCTTCTCACCAATGGTGCTTTTCATCAGCGTGATCCGCAGTGTCTTTGTCTTGGCCATCCCTATCCAACTCCTCGTCAGGACCCGCCGCCGGGCGCTGCCCTGACCATCTCGGCCGAGCGATACGCCGCAAGCAGTGCGGGCGGTGTGATCTCGTCTGGCGACTTGCCGCGCAGTTTGGCCACCTCGTCGGGGCGGCGCTGCCCGTGCAGTGCGTTCATGGTCGCCTTCGCCACGTTCACATGGGTCGGAGACCCCAGCGACTTGGCGAGCACGTCTTTGATT
>JABMPV010000241.1 GCA_013202595.1 bacterium | reverse complement strand
CCCTTCATCTTCCTGGCTGTGGCCCTGATCCTGGTGTTCGTCGGTGCCCTGCTCCGGTCCTACTGGGCGGCCGTCATGGTCGCCATCGGTCTGAGCGTCGTGATGATGTCGTACAGCGGGATCAACTCGCTGGTCGGCCTCAAGGTCGAGTCGCCGCTGATCATCTTCATCGTGCCGATCGCTCTCATCTCGTTTGGTGTGGACTTCTTCATCCACGGCGCCGGACGTGTGAGGGAGATGCAGGTCGAAGGCCACGCGAGCAACCGGGCCTACCCGCTGGGGGCCACACTCCTGTTCACCGCGCTGTTGCTCGCCGCGGCCTCATCGGTCGGTGCCTTCCTCTCCAACGCCTCGTCGGGGATCCAGGCAGTCACCGAGTTCGGAATCGCTGCCGCCATCGCAATCGCGCTGTCCTATGGGGTGCTCGGACTCATCGCTCCACGGCAACTGCTGGCGGTCGAGGAGGCACTGGGCCCCCGGCCCGCCGATCACGGCTTGCACGTGCTGCGGCGCCTCGGGTTCCTCGGGGCGTGCTTGCTGGCGGGAATCGTCGTGACGATGACCATCGTCATGCCCCAGATCGGCGCGGTTCTGTTCCTGCTGGTGCTCATCGGCCTCCTCTTCTTCCTGCCCTTCCGGGTGACCAAACGCCGCAACGCCAAAGCGGCTGCGGCGGGCAAGCAGATGACCACAGAGGTGAAGGGCGCAGGACACGGCTTCACCGCAGCAGGATCCATCGTGCACTTTCTTGCCAGATGGCGGGTGATCACCGTCCCTGTGGTGGTGGTGCTCGCCATCGCAGGGACCTGGGCAGCGACTCAGGTCGAGAGCGCCTTCGAAATCAAGGACTTCTTCTCGTCACGCACCGACTTCGTCAAGAGCCTCGACAAGGTGGAGACCCACCTGGGATCGAGCGCATCGGGCGCAGCCTTCATCTACGTCGAGGGCGACCTGACGTCGCCGTCGTCGCTGATTGCCCTCGACCGCGCGGCTGCCGAGGCCTCGGCGACCGGTGCCGATCTCGTACACGACTTCAACGGAGACGTCGAAGTGTCACTGAATGCCTCCAGCCTCGTGAGATTCGTGATGGCGACTCCGGGCGCCCCGGAGGCAGTGGCGGACGCCACCGACGTGTCCATCACGGATGCCGACGGCGACGGCCTGCCGGACGATCCCACCCAGGTGGCCGCAATCTTCGGGTACATCACTGCCAATGGCATCCCCGCCGGCGGTGTCACGGTGCTGCGCGCCGATCAGGTACAGCGATACCTCTATCTCGAAGAAGGGATCCAGGCGACCCGGGTGGAGGTCCTGGTCCCCTCGATCACCGATGACGACAACGTCCTCGCGGTGAGGGCAGACCTCGACACGGTTGCTGCAGGTCTCGAGTCGACTCTGGGATCATCGGCAACGGTGATCAGCGTCTCCGGCGGCGCAATTGCCAGTCAGGCGGGATTGGCTGCCTTCACCGGCTCCATGCTCACGTCCTTGCCGATTGCCGTCGCCATCACTGTGCTCCTCGCCCTCCTGGTCATGCGATCTGTGCGATACGCCCTCATCGTCATGGTTCCCATTCTCCTGGTGGTCGCATGGCTGTACGGGTTCATGTATCTGTTCGACTACAAGATCAACGTGATCACGGCAACGATCGCTGCGATCGCCATCGGTGTCGGCATCGACTACGCAACCCACTTCACGGTCAGATTCCGTCAGGAGTTCGAAGGTGAGCCGAGCCGATTCCCTGCTCTGCGCCGGACAGGGGTCGGAACCGGTGGAGCGCTCGCCCTCTCTGCGCTGACATCGATCACGGGCTTCCTCGTGATGGCCACGTCCCCGATGCCCATGTTCGCCACATTCGGCCTCCTGACCGCAGTGATGATCTTCCTGGCACTCGTCGTGTCCCTGCTGGTCCTGCCCAGCCTGCTGCTCCTGGTGACGCCCTCGCGCAAGGGTGAGGAGCGCGAAGCGATGGAAGCCGCCATCACCGGAGGTGAGTTCGAGTACGAGCCGCACGCCCGGGCGACCGCAGATCGCCACGAGAGCGAATCAGAGTCCGAGGAGGGATCGGAGGAGTGACGGAAGGGTCGGCTTCCGGCGGCATGGAAGCCGCTCCCTGGAGAGTGATCACGATCGCGATAGCGATCGGCACCGTCACGTGGCTCATGGCGCTGCCGTCGTCGGTGAGCGGTGTGGAGACGTGGGCATTCCGCCTCTTCAACGATCTGCCCGACTGGCTCGAGATGCCGACGTGGCCCATCATGCAGATGGGTGCACTCGCCATGGTCCCGATCGCCGCCGGACTCGTGTATCTCTCCTGGCGGCGCTGGCAGCCGGCCATCGCCGTGCTCGGCGCCGGCACGGAGGCATGGCTGATCTCGAGGCTGGTCAAGGAGCTAGTCGGTCGCGGTAGGCCCGCCACCCTCCTCGACCGGGTCAATCTCCGGCCGGCATGGGATGGATTCGGGTTCCTGTCGGGCCACACGACCATCGCATTTGCGATCGCCACCATCGTCGGCCCCCGACTGGGTAGAACCGGGAAGGTGCTCATCTGGAGCGGTGCCGTCGCCACCGGACTCCTCCGGATGTACACGGGTGCACACCTCCCACTCGACGTCATCGGTGGAGCGGCACTTGGCATAGCGTTAGGGTCCTTGGGCAGGTGGGCGGTCGGCGAATTGGGTATCGATTCCGCCAGCACGCAGGAAGGGAGGGAATCGACATGACCGGGACGTCGGAGACTCCCGAGCGACGCGGCCTACCGGTCCGCAGGATCGTCCAGGCGATCATCTCCATCGCAGTGGTCGTCGGGATCTTCGTCGGCATCATGCCCCAGATCGCCGACTACGGAGAAGTGTGGACCACGATTCGGTCGATGACGGGGATCGAGATCGTCACACTGCTCGCAGCCGGGCTGTGGAACCTGGTCACCTATTGGTTCGTGCTCGTGGCGGTGCTTCCTGGCCTCACATACCCCCAGGCCGCCGTGGCCAATCAGGCTTCGACCGCCATCTCGAACTCGCTGCCCGGCGGCGGTGCACTCGGAGTCGGCGTCACCTACGCGATGTACTCCTCGTGGGGGTTCACAGGTGCCGACACGACCCGTTCGATCGTGGTGTCGGGGATCTGGAACAACTTCATCAAGCTGGGCCTCCCGATCCTGGTGCTCCCGCTCCTGGCATTCCAGGAGGACGTCGATACGGCGTGGATCGTCGCGTCGATGGTCGGAGTGATCGTGCTGGCGGCTGTGATCATCGGCTTCTGGCTGATGCTGCGCAGCGATCGGCTCGCAGCCAGGGTCGGCACGCTCGCGGAGCGAGCCGCTTCGGCGCTCCGCCGCCTCATTCGACGTCCTCCGGTCACCGGATGGGACGAGCGGGCCAAGAAGTTCAGAGGAGAGACATCGGGGCTCCTGTCCCAGCGGTGGTTCCGCTTGACGATCTCTGCGATCGTCAGCCACGTCTCCCTCTACGTCGTCCTGCTGGTGGCTCTGCGACACGTCGGAGTGTCGGAGTCCGAGGTGAGTTGGGTCAGAGTGCTCGCCGCCTTCGCATTCGTTCGCCTGATCTCTGCCCTACCGATCACGCCGGGCGGCCTCGGTGTCGTCGAACTCGGCTACACAGCAGCCCTATCCATCGGTGTCGACGAGATCACCCGGGCGCAGATCGTGGCAGCGATCCTCGTCTTCCGATTCATCACGTTCTTCCTGCCGATCCCCCTCGGTGCCACTTCCTATGTGATCTGGCGGCGCAACAAGTCGTGGAGGAAGCGCGCTCCCGACGCCGAGGAGCCCCCCGGGTCACAATCACCCGTAGAACCAGTCGAGTTCGGGGAGGTGAGCGGGTCGTGACGGATGACGATCAGAGCTCGCTCGACGAGATCGAGTTGGGTGATCGCGCTTCGCACTCACTCGAGCAAATAGGACACCGCCGCACCTTCAACATCGCCGGTGTGAAGGTGGCCGGCCGCCGCCGCCGCCCCTCGGGCGAACGGCCGCCACTCCCCCGCGAGCTCAAGACCAGCGGCCGCTTCTGGCTGGCAGCGGGCATCGGGATCGCCCTCGTCTGGATGACGCTGTTCGCATTCTCGGCGACCACCGACTGGTGGACCAGGCAGGACCTCGCGATCCTCAACTGGATGGTGGACCTCCGCAACGACACCCTCGACGGGATCATGAAGGTGCTCCACGCTCTGGGTTCGGACTGGGTCATCCGGCCCGCTCGAGCAGGCATCATCATCACGCTGATCGCCTACAAACGATTCCGAGCCATGTTCGGCGTCATCATCGCGATGAACATCGTGTTCGTGATGGTGTTCTTCATCACGGACTCCGTCGCACGGCCCCGGCCGCTAGTGGAGATGATCGGCGACTGGCAGGGGTACTCCCACCCTTCGGCCCCGGTGGCTGCTTTCAGCGTCACGCTGGTGCTGATCGGGCTGGCGCTCATCCCACCGGGGACCTGGCGCCGCCGCTGGCTGTGGGTCGCAGGCGCGCTGGTCGTCCTCCACGGGATCTCCCGCATGTATCTGGGCATCGACCACCCCAGCGACGTATGGACGGCGGCATTCATGGGGGTGGCTGTCGGCGTGGTCGTCATGAAGCTGTTTGCACCGGAATCGGTGTTCCCGGTCAACTATCACCGAGGCGTCTCGGCCCACCTCGATGTCACCGGCCCCCGGGGCCGGGCGATCAGCACGGCCCTGCGCGAGCAGTTGGGCATCGAGACCGTGGAGATCGAGCCATTCGGGCTGGCGGGCTCGGGCGGCTCCACACCGCTGCGGATCAAGTGTGAGGGAGACCCCGAACAATACGTCTTCGCAAAGCTGTATGCCCGCAGCCACCTGCGCTCGGACCGCTGGTACAAGGCGGGGAGGACGATCCTCGTGGGGTCCCTCGAGGACGAAGTCCGATTCCAGTCGGTTCGGCGCCTGGTGGAGTACGAGGACTACATGCTGCTGCTGCTCTCTCGTGCCGGTCTTCCCTCTCCCGAGCCGCTGGGGTTCGTCGAAATCACTCCTGAGCGTGAGTACCTCATCGTCACCGAGTTCATCGCAGGCGCCCGCGAATTGGGGGACACGGAGATCACCGATGCGATCATTGACGACGCGTTGCTCGTCGTGCGCCGCATGTGGGACGCCGGCCTGGCCCATCGTGACGTCAAGCCTGCCAATGTCCTGGTCCGGAACGATCACATCGTCCTCATCGATCCCGCATTTGCCACAGTGCGCCCGTCGCCATGGCGCCAGGCCGTCGACCTGGCGAACATGATGATCATCCTCGGACTGGGGTCGTCCGCAGAGCGGGTCTACGAACGGGCGCTGACCTATTTCTCGCCAGACGACATCGCAGAGGCGTTCGCAGCCAGCAAGGGTGTCACGATCCCCTCGCAGTCACAGCGGCTGCTGTCCACCCTCAAGAAGACCAAAGGCACCGACTTGATCGAGCAATTCAGGGCTCTGGCACCACCGAGAGAGCGCATAGCCCTCCAGCGCTGGAGCCTCAGACGCCTCGGCCTCACCGTTGGGGCACTGTTCCTCGTACTGTTGCTGCTTTCCCTGATCATCGACAACGTCAGCGGCAGGGGGTTCATGTGATCCGCCGAATCGCTGCAGTGGTCGTGCTCGCCCTCGTGG
>JABMPV010000240.1 GCA_013202595.1 bacterium | reverse complement strand
GCCGAACCACTCGAAGGCGAGATCGAAGCCGTGGGGCCACACCTGGATGGGTCCGACCCGCGTTCCGAGCGCGGCCCTGTGGCGGGCCAGCACCATCGCAGCGTTGCCGAAGCCCACACCGAACGCTTCTGCGGCCGCAGGATCGTAGACCGCGGGATCATCGCTCTCGAACTTGTCCCGCTGATACCCGCCTTCGAGACCGTGCTCTTCCGCAGCAGCGATGAGTTGATCGGCGAACTCGGTGCCCGTTGCGCCCGACCTCAGGTCGAAGGCATGAGTGGCCCCGCCGCTAGCCCGCACCACCACCTGATGGAGCGCCAGATCCATGGTGAGACCGAGCGACCCTCCGCCCGGAAGCGGGATCGGATCGGTCACCAGGCCTTCGGGGCGCGGCTTGAGGCTGATGTGCCACCACTTCGGATGTGCGATCCCGTGCGCTCTCGGGATGGCACCGACGCCCTGTGCGTACGCGTGCAGCGTTGCCCTGGTCGCCTCGAAGTCGTCGGGAAGATGCGGGATGAATGCGGTGGGCACTACAGGACTCCTGTGTGGTGTGCAGGTCACAACCGGCGCCTCCCCTTCCGGATTCCCGCAGGTCGGGAAGATGTTTCGCCCGCCGCCCGTTGTGGGGCACAGACGACCCAACGAGGAGTGGACATGCCCGACGCCTTCAATGCAGGATTGCTCATTGTGCGCATTGCCCTCGGCGCGGTGTTCATCGCCCATGGGGTGAAGCATCTCAACAATCGGGCCAAGACGATGAGGTGGACCGAGAGCATGGGGTTCTCGAATCCCGGCATCCAGTGGTTCTTCATGACGTTCGCCGAGATCGGCATTGGTGTGTCGCTGGTGGCGGGGCTGCTGACCTCGGTCGGAGCGGCAGGTCTGATTGCACTGATGGCGGTCGCATTCTGGACAGTGCACCGGTCGGCGGGGTTTTGGATCACCGCTCGTCCCGAGGAGGGTTGGGAGTACGCCTTCGTCCTGGTGGCGGGGGCGGCGGCCCTGGCGGTGATGGGGCCGGGTGACTGGTCGGTCGACGAGGCGATCGGCCTGGCAATCGACCTCGACGGAGCGGTCGGCGCGATCCTCGTGGCCGCCGGTCTGGTGGCCGCAGTGATCCAATTGGCGGTGTTCCTCAGGCCGTCGCGGGCTGCCGCCTGAACGCCTTGGAACAAGAGGCCCGGACGTCCCGCGAGGCCGGCCTCCCGGAGAGAGAACGGCCTCGGGGGTGTGCCGGTTACTCCGGCTGTGTCAGTCAGTTGGGCCGGAGAACACGTTGAAGAGTGCGCCCTGGCTGTCGGCTACCACCGCCATGCGCCCGACCATCATGTCGAAGGGCTCCTGCATGACCATGCCGCCGTTCGCCTTGACGGCTGCTGCAGCGGCGTCGACGTCCTCCACCGTGAAATAGACCCCCCAGTGGGCGGGGACCTCGGACGGCAGCATTGCCGCGTCGTACATGCCTCCGTTATTGCGATCGCCGACTTTGAACATCGTGTAGACGGCGCCGCCCTCGCCCATGGGCATCGACTCGGACTCCCACCCGAACAGAGCTGTGTAGAACTCCAGAGCTGCCGCCGTGTCCCTCGTGGCGAGTTCGTTCCATGAGAAGAACCCCGGCGAGTTGAATTCGTCGGAGCCGTCGAAGTCGCCCGACTCCCAGATGGCGAACGCCGCGCCGGTCGGGTCCATGAGGTAGGCCATCTTCCCCGATGTGAATATCTGCATCGGAGGCATCATCACGGTGCCACCGAGTTCGGCCGCCTTCGCCGCCGTCGCTTCACAATCGTCGACCTTGATGTATGACGACCACATCGGTGGAATGCCCCGGGCGACCTGCTCCTCGGACAGCTTTCCCATGCCCGCCGCCACCTTGCCGCCGAGCGTGAAGTTCCAGTACCCCATGTCGGGGTCGGGCGAGACGCTGGCGGCATCCCAGCCGAGCACGGACTTGTAGAAATCGGCGGCGGCCTCGGGATCGGGTACCGCGACATCCACCCAGATGAACAATCCTGCTGGGTGTGCCATGAGATTCCTCCTGGTCGTCGACCCCCACCGGGGCCTTGGACGGAGGACGCTAGCGCCGGAGTCTGACGCGAACCACTGCGGCTGGATTCCTGCCCCCGGTAACCTGACGATCCGACCGTACGACCGGAGTGGCCGATGATCATCGATGGATTCACGCACCAGATTCCCGACCTCGACCCTGGCGAGACGAAGGAGTGGCTCGAGGGCCTCGATCAGGTGATCGACGCCACCGGGACCACCAGGGCGCGCTACCTGATGGCCAAGCTGATCGAGCGGGCCAGAGAGCGCAACGTCGGCGTGCCGGCCTCCGTCAGCACCCCCTACATCAACACGATCCCGCCCGAACGTGAGGCCTGGTTCCCGGGCGATGAGTACCTCGAGCGCAGGATTCGCCGCTTCATCCGCTGGAACGCCGCGGTCATGGTGGTCAGAGCCAACAAGGATGCCGACGGAATCGGCGGGCATCTCTCTACGTTCGCTTCGTCGGCCGCTCTGTATGAAGTGGGGTTCAACCACTTCTTCAAGGGCAAGGAGGACGGAAATCCCGGGGATCATGTCTACATCCAGGGTCACGCCGCCCCCGGTATCTACTCTCGAGCCTTCCTCGAGCACCGCTTCGATGAGAGCCAACTCAACGGGTTCCGCCAGGAGATCGACGGTGGCGGGCTGTCGTCCTATCCCCATCCCCGTCTCATGCCGGACTTCTGGGAGTACCCGACCGTCTCGATGGGCCTCGGGCCGATCAACTCGATCTACCAGGCACGATTCCTCAGGTATCTCCACAACCGGCGCATCGACGACACCAGCGCATCGCGCGTGTGGTGCTTCCTCGGCGACGGGGAGATGGACGAACCCGAGACGCTCGGCTCCATCTCGCTGGCATCACGGGAGAACCTCGACAACCTCACCTGGGTCGTCAATTGCAATCTGCAGCGCCTCGACGGCCCCGTCCGCGGCAACGGGAAGATCATCCAGGAGTTGGAGGCCTTCTTCCGGGGTGCGGGGTGGAACGTCATCAAGGTCATCTGGGGTCAGAACTGGGACCCGCTGCTGGCCAGGGACGTCGACGGCGTGCTCGTCAACAACATGAATGCCACCGTCGATGGCGAGTACCAGCGCTACAAGGCCGAGGACGGCGCGTTCGTGCGCGAGCACTTCTTCGGCCCCGATCCCAGACTG
>JABMPV010000239.1 GCA_013202595.1 bacterium | reverse complement strand
CAGAGCGAGTAGAACTCGATGTCCTTGACGACAACCATCTCGTCGGCATCGCTCTCGAAGACGGCGTTGTTGAGCACCTCGTCGAGACTGGTCGAGTAGCCACTCGTCAGGAAGTCGAACGCTTTGGCCACGCGCAGCGGCGTCCGTTGCAGCCCCTCACGCTCGGGATCCTCGCCAAGGTGCTCGAGCATGAAGCGGATCCTGGCCTCCATGGCCGGGTCGTACACCTCGCCCGAGGCCGCCTCCATCCGGGTCTCTGATGCATACCGGGCGTCAGCGACCAGGTGGGTGTCATGATCGGTCATGATGCGTTCGATCTCCTGATCGTCGAGTGAGGCTGCGATGTCCTCGAGTCGCCTGCCCGTGCCCGGGACCACCCAATCGGGGGCGACGTCCGCCAGAGGCAGAGCGAGGTGGGCGAACACGGCGATATCCGGGTCGGGGACGACGGTGCCATCCACATCCGTTGGCTCCTCCACGCCCTCCACGAGGGCTATGTCGAGGTCGACGGTCCTCGGTTCGAACGGGTCGTCGGTACGAACTCTTCCGAGAGCCGACTCGATCCCCCGCAACTCACTCCTGAGCGAGCTGAGATCGAGCGGCGTCCTGACCAGGACGGCCGAGTTGTGGAACGGCGGGTCGTCGGGGCGCCCGACCGGTGAGGACACATAGGTGTACCCGACGGTGAGCACCGAGATGGCCGGATGCGCGCAGATTGCGGATACCGCTGCGGGGACGTTGGTCTCAGGGTCAATGTTGCTGCCGACACTCACCAGAGCGAGACATCCTGTCATCCGAGCACCTCTTCTCTCGTCCGGTGGATCACGACGCCGACGGATCGTGCGTACCTGACCGCTCCGGGTTTCTCCACCGAGACCTCGGCCTCCTCGACCCTGGGGTCGGAACGGAAGCAGATCTCCACCAGTTCTGCTGCAAGTCGCTCCACCAGGAACGGTCCGCCGTCGCGAATGTGGGCGATCATCGCCTTGGAGACCGTCCGATAGTTCACGGCGTCGGCGATGTCGTCAGAAGCGCCGGCGGGCCTGGTGTCGGCCCACATGGTCACGTTCACCACGATGTCCTGGACGTGCTCTCGCTCGTCGGGGTTGATGCCGACGATGCCGCGCACAACGAGATCACGGATGATGATTCTGTCGAGTTCTCTCACGCAGCCAACCGTACCGATTCCGCCGTACCTAACGGAGGTGAGCGCCGCCGTTGATGCGGAGGATCTCGCCGGTCACAAAATGATTGCCGACCAGGAACACGACGGCCCCGGCGGCGGGATCGGTGCCGCCAACTCTCTCCAGGGGGATCTCCTGGGCCAACTCCCTCAGGTACGTCGAGTCCCGACCGGGCGGCGGAAGCATCGCGCCGAGGGCGATCGCATTCACACGGATTCGGGGAGCAAGGGACTCGGCCGCCGCAACGGTGAATGTGTCGATTGCACCCTTTGCGACTGTGTAGGAGAAGTGATCGGGGTACGGGCGCTGCGTGCGCCAGTCTGTGACGTTGACGACACAGCCCTCGGCATCACCGGGCAGACGACGGGCGAACTCCGACGTCATCAGCACCGGTGCCCGGACCGCTACAGCCATCGTGGCGTCGAAGACCTCGGGCGACACGTGGGCCAGGGTGTCGGAGGGGAACGAGGCAGCGCTGTTGACCAGCACCTGGACGGGGCCGATCTCCGCAGCAGCCTCGAAGATGGCGGCAGGTGCTTCGGGATCGGAGAGGTCGGCGCCGACGATCAGGGCCCTTCGCCCGAGCGCCTCGACCTCGGCCGCAGTGCCGCGCGCTTCATCGGATGACGAGCCGTAGTGGATCACGACATCGCTCCCCGAGGCGGCCAGAGCAAGCGTTATCGCCCGGCCCATCCGGCGGGCGCCGCCTGTCACGAGAGCGGTTGTTCCTGTGAGATCCATGAGCGTGGACGGTAGCCGCCCGGCCACGATGAGTCGCCCGACCGCCAGGAGCGACTACCGTTTCCGCCGATGGCCCGCAACGATCCAAAACACGGGCGGTGGATACTGCCGCTGATCATCGCTGCGATGGTCGTGCTCACGGTCACCTTCGTGAACGGCCTCGACCCGGCAGACAGCCCAGAGGGGACCACCACGGTCCCCGAACCACCGTTCCCCACCACCCCGACATCATCGACGACGACCCTGCCGCCCTCGTTGAGTGCGTTCATGGTGACCATGGACGTCTTTCAGACGCAGGCTCAGGGGTTCCGGGATGAGGTAACGCGCATCAACGACGATTGGGAAGCGCGTCGGACCACCTTCAATGACACACGGGCGGAACTGGTCTCTCTCCAACAGACGCTCGAACTGTGGGAAGACGAGGTCGCCAACATCAATGATGTCCCCGGTGAACTCGCCGAGGGACATGTCGAGTTGGTCATCGAGACGTCCGACCTGGCGCCGGCCGTCGAGGACATAGTCCTGGGCCTCGAGGCACCCGACGACGGCACCCTCCGCCGCGACGCCGTCAATGACTACTACGCAGAGGTGGACGACGTCCTGGACGCCATCCAGTTCATCAGGGACACGGCCGCCGGACCGACGGTGCCGACCACAACCATCCCCGACACGGGCGAGACCACGACCAGCACCACCGAAGGCGACAACGCCTGAGAGCGCGTGCTCCAGGGACGATGCAGGTAGGCCGCATCAGGCCTCCCCGCCTACCATTCCTCGTTATGGCCAGCCAGCAGCACGAATACGTCCTCCGAACCGTGGAGGAGCGGGGCATCCGGTTCATCCGGTTGTGGTTCACCGACGTCCTCGGGTTCCTGAAGTCGTTCGCAATCACCCCGGCGGAGTTGGAGACGGCATTCGAGGAGGGCATGCAATTCGATGGCTCGGCCATCGACGGGTTCTCCCGGATCCAGGAGGCGGACATGCTCGCCCGCCCCGATCCCGCTTCGTTCCAGATCCTGCCCTCGAAGGACGGGGTGGCCAGGATGTTCTGCAACATCGTCACCCCCGATGGCGACACGTTCCAAGGCGATCCTCGCAGCGTCCTCCAGCGCAACCTGGACCGGGCGGCCGATCTCGGTTTCTCCTTCTACGTCGGGCCAGAAGTGGAGTACTTCTACTTCGAGGACTCCGGCCCCGAACCCAAGGCCCTGGATCGGGGCGGCTACTTCGATCTGACACCACTCGACGTCGCCCAGGAGTACCGCCGCACCACGATCATGGCGCTGGAGAGCCTGGGGATCCCGGTCGAACTGTCACACCACGAAGTCTCTCCCAGCCAGCACGAGTTGGACCTCCGCTACACCGACGCTCTCTCGATGGCAGACAACCTCATGACGACCCGCCTCATCGTCAAGGAGATCGCCATGGAGCACGGCATCTACGCCACGTTCATGCCGAAACCCCTCGAGGGCACAGACGGCACGGGGCTACACCTGCATCTCTCACTCTTCGAGGGTGATCGCAATGCCTTCCACGACGCCGATGCCGAGAACGGGTTGTCGGTCGTCGCCCGCGGGTTCATCGCCGGATTGCTCCGTCATGGGCGGGAGATCACCGCCGTCACCAACCAGTGGGTCAACTCCTACAAGCGTCTGGTGGACGGGTTCGAAGCGCCTGCCCACCTGACATGGGCACGAAACAACAAATCGGCCCTGATCAGGGTCCCCCGGCCCAAGAAGGGCAAAGCCACCAGCACCCGCATCGAGTACCGGGCACCCGACCCGGCGTGCAACCCGTACCTCGCCTTCTCGGTGATCCTGGCCGCAGGTCTCGCCGGAGTGGAGCGAGGGTACGAACTGGGCCCTGAAACCACTGAGAACCTGTTCGACACATCGTCGCCACAGCGCGCCCGTGCCCCCCGTCTTCCGGAGACCCTGTCGGCGGCACTCGATGCAATGGAGGAGTCCGAACTGGTCACCGAAGCGCTCGGCGATCACGTCTTCGAGTGGTTCCTCCGCAACAAGCGCAAGGAGTGGGATCGCTATCAGCAGCATGTCTCCCGCTTCGAGCTCGAGGAATACCTCCCGATCCTCTGATCATGTACGTCGCCGTCCACCCCGAGCAGCCGAGCACCGGCCTCACCGATGCCTTACTGGCCGCGGGCTATCGACCCGTCCCCGTATCCGATGGCACGGCTGTGGCCGATCAGGCACCGGACGGCGGTTGGGCGGCCATGGTGGTGGAGTTGTCGGAGGACCCCGTGGCAGGACTGTCTCTCGCGCGGCGGGTGAGAGACGACGGAGGGGCACCCGTCCTGGTGATCGCTGCCAGGACCCACACGGACGCACTCCATTCCGGGTCCTTCGACGACTTCCTGCTGACGCCGATCGATCCCGATGAGCTGACACTGAGGATGCAAAACCTCGTCGGTTCGGTCTCCGAGGGCCCCATCGCCGAGACGTCCCACTTCAAGGATCTCGAACTCAACCTCGCCACCTATCAGGCACGCATCGGGGGGTGCCCGGTCGACCTCACCTACATGGAGTGGGAATTGCTCCGCTACTTCGTCATGCACCCCAAGCGCGTGTGGAGCCGCGAGCAACTGCTCTCCAAGGTGTGGGGGTACGACTACTTCGGCGGTTCCAGGACGGTCGATGTCCATGTGAGACGCCTGCGTGCCAAGTTGGGTGAGGAGCGCGCCGGTTGGATCACCACCGTTCGGTCGGTTGGGTATCGCTTTGGCTGAACTCCCCGCTGTCTCGGTGGTGATCCCGGCCCTGAACTCTGCGTCGACCATCGAGGCCTCCGTCACATCGGCTCTCGAGCAGGACTACCTGGGCGATCTCGAAGTGGTCGTCGCCGTCGGGCCGAGCACCGACGACACCAAAGGACTACTCCTGGGGATTGCCGACGAACGGCTGAAGGTCGTGGCCAATCCCGATGGCGGGACGTCTGCCGGCCTCAACGCAGCCATCTACGCCTCGTCTGGAGAAGTGATCGTGCGATGCGACGCCCACGCCAGGCTCCCCTCGGGATATGTGCAACGGGCGGTGGAGATCCTCGAGGAGACCGGCGCAGCCAACGTGGGCGGCATCCAGGCGGCCGAAGGCGAACGGCCGGTGCAGCGTGCCGTGGCGATGGCTCAGACCACACCCATGGGGGTAGGCGATGCGCGCTACCGCACGGGTGGCAAGGCAGGACCGGTGGACACGGTCTACCTCGGCGTGTTCAGGCGAAAGGCGCTCGACGATGCCGGACTGTTCGACGAGAGACAGGTGCGCAACCAGGACTACGAGTTGAACTGGCGCATCCGCGAGGACGGGGGAACCGTCTGGTTCGACCCGTCGCTGAGGGTGGCCTACTCCCCGAGGTCGTCCTTCAGGTCACTGTGGCGGCAGTACTTCGAGTACGGGATGTGGAAGCGAGTGATGCTCCGCAGGCACCCCGACTCGCTCCGCTGGCGCCAACTGGTACCACCGCTCTTCGTCCTGGCACTCATCGCCTCCCTGGTGCTGCTGGCGACGCCTTGGCGTTTGGTTGGCGCAGTCGTGCCTGCGATCTACGTCGCAGCACTCCTCATCACCGCCTTCACCCTGGGGGTGATCCGGCGCGACTGGGCAGCCGTGCTGGTTCCCATCGCCCTCCCGACCATGCACATCGCGTGGGGCCTGGGGTTCATGGTCGGCAGGGAGTGGCTCCAGGTGGACGCCCGGGACTGAACCGACAGGGCACAAAGAAGCGGGGCCCCCGTGGGCCCTGCTCGCCATTCGATCAATCGGGGGCTACTTGCCGCCGTCGAGACGCTCCTGCAGGTCCTCGAGTTCGGCCCACAACCCCTTGGCTGCGAGGTTGGCCTGCTCGGGCCACGAACCGGGATCGTGCATCTGGTACCGCGACCCTGCTGCATTGAGAATGCCCTTGAGGCGGTCTACCGATTCAGCGGAGAGGTTGCCGTAGGTGAAGATGCCGTCGTCGTTGAGTAGACCGGCGATCTTCGGGCCGATTCCCTCGATCTTGGTGAGATCATCGGGGTCGACGGCAACAGGTGCCTCATCGACGGCAGGAGCCGTCGATGCAAAGCTCATTGCAGCCGAGGGTGCGGCTGCAGCGGCCGTTGCCATCTCCTGCATGCGCGCGTCGCACATTCGCTTGGTGAGCCACCACCCGATGATGAGACCGGCGATGAATGCGATTATCCCTACCAACCAGACCATGCCCGGCACTTCCTCTTCATTCGATTTCTCGTCCACATGCTACGAACATCTGTAGGACACCGTCCGGCGGAGTGAGTTCCGCCAATTCCTCGTTTCACGCGAGAGACGGGGCCCCGAAGGGCCCCGTCTCCGGGGGAGGAAGGCTTGGGTCTGGTTCAGGCCGACTCACCTCCGGTTTCGGGTCCGGGACCGAACCCGCGCCCGCCCGGACCTCGTCCACCGGGGCCTTCAGGCCGCTCGGGGAGTTCGCCGTTCACCATGTCGGTGATCCGGTCTCCGGCCTCGGCCAATCTCTCTGCCATCTCCTCAGTGGTGAGGTCCCCCGCATCGACCTTCTCCTGGAGATGATCCTCTGCGAGGCCGACCAGATAGGTCACGAGGGCGTCTGCCGATGACCCGTTCTCCACGGCGATGTCGGCCAGTGTCTGCCCATCCCTGAGTGCGTCTGCGACGTCGCTCACTTCAAGACCGAGGTACTCGGCCGCCTCGGCAACGCCCCTGCGAATGTGCCCGCCGGGTCCACGCTCTCCGCGGGGTGGGCGATTCTCCACCAGGAACTCGGCCACGGCCTCTGCCTGGTCGATCGTGATCGTGCCATTGTCGATCAGGTCCTGCATCACCTCGACGAGGCGTTCGTACCCGGGACTCTCCGTCACCGGGGTCTCTTCCTCGGTCTGGGCGAATGCGATGCCAGAGAACACCATTGCTCCGACCACCACCGCAGTCACCAGTGGCTTCCATATCTTCCGCATCGGATACCTCCTCATCATTCGTGTTTGGTTCCGACGCTGATCAGATTCGGCCACCCATGTCAGAGAACTGTGAGGCCCCGGTCAGACTTCGATGCGGCTTATGCAGGCAAGGGACCGTGCCTCCCCCGACCGGGGTTCCCGAAAGAATTCGTGCGGCCGACTCGGTCCGGGCACCCGCGTCACGCCTACCATCTGGGGGTGATCCTTTCGGACATCTCCATCAAGGCGGCCGTTGAGGCCGGCCGGATCGGCATCGATCCCTTCGATCCTGGATTGGTCCAACCGTCGAGCGTCGACGTCCGGGTGGACCGCTACTTCCGAGTGTTCGAGAACCACAGGTACTCGTTCATCGACCCCAAGGCTCCGCAGCCGGATCTGACCAAGGAGGTGGAGACGGAGATCGATTTTCCCTTCATCCTCCACCCCGGTGAGTTCGTGCTGGGATCGACGCTCGAGGTGGTGCGAATCTCCAATGACATGGTGGCGCGACTCGAGGGCAAGAGCAGCCTCGGGCGACTCGGCTTGCTGATCCACTCGACCGCCGGGTTCGTCGATGCCGGTTTCGAAGGGCACCTCACCCTGGAGTTGTCCAATGTCGCCAACCTCCCCATCGCCATCTATCCGGGGATGAGAATCGGCCAGTTGTCGTTCTATGAGATGACCACGCCTGCCGAACACCCCTACGGGAGCGACAGCGCAGGATCCAAGTATCAGGGCCAACGCGGCCCCACTCCGAGCAAGATCCACAAGGACTTCGGCCGGTGAACGACTTCGGCCGTTGAACGACTTCGGCCGTTGAACGACTTCGACCGTTGAACGACTTCGACCGTTGATGATCACTCGGTCGCCAGGTCGCCCTCTCCCTCGGTGAGCCACAGTTGCAGCTCGCCGCGGTCCGGCCGATGCAGGGTGCCGTCTCGCACAAAGAACGCCTCATCGACGAATTCGAGAGCCAATGGATCGTGTGTAGCCAGCACGACGACGGTGCCCGAGCGGGCCACCGATCGCAGCATGTCCAGGACATAGGTCGCAGTGGCGGTATCGAGTTCGCCGGTGGGCTCATCGGCCAGGATCACCTGAGGGCCGTGGACGAGCGCACGAGCCAGCGCCACCCGCTGCTGCTCACCGCCTGACATCTCGCCGGGGCGATGGCGCGCCCTGTGATCGATGCCCACCCTCTCGAGAGCAGAGGTGACAGCCGCCTTCGCCGTAGGCCCGCCCCGCCCGAGCAGCCGCATCGCCACTTCGACGTTCTCCTCGGCGGAGAGGAGCGGAATGAGACCAAACGACTGGAACACGAATCCGAGGCGGTTGCGGCGCACATCGGCGAGAGCGCTCTCAGGAAGGTTGTCGACCCGGTCGCCTTCGATGATCACCTCGCCGGAGTCCGGCTTGAGGAGCAGGCCGATCATGTGGAGGATGGTCGTCTTGCCCGATCCCGAAGGGCCGAAGAGGGCGACTATGTTGCCCGGCTCGACCGTCATGGAGACGGCGTCTGCTCCGACCGCCCCCCGGCCGTACTTCTTGGAGACCTCGCGCAGTTCGATCACGCGCCACCCTCCCTGTTGAGCAGGATGCCCTCATCGACGACCTCGGCCACCACGGTGTCACCGAGCATCGCCTCAGCCCGCAATTCGACTGGAAGTGCGATCCCGCCGTCGGCCTCGACATCGAGGATGCGGCGAAATCTGGCGGACTTGTCCCTGCGCCACTTGCCGTCCTGGAGGTGCATCACACGGTCGGACCTCTTGGCCAAGGCCACATCGTGGGTGACCGCGATCACGGTGAGCCCGCCCTCCCTGCACAGCCTTCTCAAGAGGTCGTACACCTGGATGGACCGCTCGGTGTCCAACTCGCCCGTCGGTTCGTCCGCCAGCAGCAGCCGGGGGCCGAGAGACAGCGCAACGCACAGGGCAAGGCGCTGCTGCTCGCCGCCGGAGAGGATGTTGACCTGAGCGAACGTGCGGTTG
>JABMPV010000238.1 GCA_013202595.1 bacterium | reverse complement strand
CGCGAACGAGCCCGAGTCCGTGCCGAGAAAGGACGACGATGGGGACGACCAGCATCACGAGCAGCCTGAAACACCCGCGCGAACGTTTGTGGTCACAGCACTAGCTAGTGCTTGGGCGACTTCAATGTCTCGCTGATCGAAACCGTTGCCGCCGCCCGAGCCGTAGTGATTCACGAGGCGTAGAGATTCCTGACCGCGCTGCAGATCCATGAGTCCAGGGCCAAGGATCTCGACCACCTCGGGCGCCTGGTCTAGTGAGACCACAAACCTGTCATCCTCGGCTTGAGCAATGTGGAGGCGGTCGGCCCGGAGCGCCGACGCCCACGACGCGATGGTGGCGGCCTCGATCTCATTTCGGCCAATGGCGGCCTCTTCCAACGAATCGGCAACGGCTCCTAGCCTTTCTATCGCCGATTGATCATCAGCTGCAACACTTCTCAGAACGAGCTCCATCGATGCCTCTCTCGGGCCGAGATTTCTCCGATCGGCGCCAACGGTTGTGGCGTCGTCAGCTCGGACGAGGCCGCTTCCTTCGTGGGTGAAGCGGACGAATTCGAGATGCCAGACTTCAGGAACGGCGAGCCAAGGGTCCAACTCGTCCGTAACACGGTCAAGATGGCGATTGAGAAACCCGACTATGAGCCCCGCAAGGGCACAACTGCCAGCACCTTCCAGAAGCAACGCCACGATTCGCCCCAACTCGATTCCTAGCCCCACCAAGTGGTCAGCGAAGCGCTCCAGTGCCATCAGCGCACTCATACATGGGTACGGACCAATGGTTCCGCCGCGATACCAAGCCCACACGTGTGCATCGCCGATGAACGCCCGTTCACCGACGCCAGGGAGAACAACTGTGAGTTGAGGCGTGCCGCCAGCGTCCCCCACCGCAGCCATGCGATGACGGGCCGCATGGTCAAGCATGCGATTGATGAGCTTCACCGCGTCACGGGGACGCTCGTTCAGCATCCACCAGAACGGACCCCGATTCCAGGCAGGCCACATGGAGTGCTCTGGGTTGCGATGATGCCGTATCCCGTCACCGAGGGGACTACCACGTCCAGCCCTTGATCGCTCTGACTCGTCAATGAAGTAGCTCTCGGCGAGCTCGATCAGTAGACCACAGTCCGATCGAGAGAGTGTGTGCGCGACGAGCGTGGAGTCTGCGGCACGGGCGAGGAGGTCCGGCCGATCTGCGGCGACCCTACGGAGTTCGATCTTGACGCCTTCGTCCATTGCTGGTCCCAGGGAAGCCAACAGCTCGAGGCGCACGTCTTCGCGTCCACCCAACCGATGAGCGAGCAGAGACTCCCGCAGAACCTCAAGCGTTTCGAGGAATTGCTCATGGCTTTCGTTGAGAGCAATCCGAGACAACCATCCCCAGATCAGTTCCTCGCATCTGTCTCTGAGACCCCGCGTCCTCGGCATCTCCGAAGATTCCAGGCCCGCGAGGAAGGCGACAATCGGCTCGACCGTCTCCGGATCATCCACAATCCCACCGTGGCTCATCAGGTGTTGTGTCGCTAACCGCGTCACCCGATCAAGAGTGGCTGGATCCTGAAGCAACTCAGCCACGATCGCGCTATCGCGCAAGGCAAGAAGCGCTTCCCAGGGCAGGTCGCTCCATCTCGCGCCATTGCTGGCTGCGACATGATCGAAGGAGCGCTGAAGCGATTCCACCTCAGCACCAGCAACAGATTGAGCGTTGCTGAGACGTGCGCTGCACGCGAGTCGGCTCGCTCGAAGCGCCCAACGAGGTGCTGCAGAGCCCTGCAGGGGCCGAAAGTCGCTGGCAAGGAGCACATGTGCGACGGCCAAATCGCGTACAAGATCGCTGGCGAATCTAATCCCGGTCCATGGTGCCTCAGGATTCTGAGCCTGGACCAGTCCATCGGATCTCAGCGAGGAAAGCGCCCGATCATCGAAGGGAACATCGCCGCGATCCGCCCCAAGCTCCCTTCGCGCCATTTCGACCAGCACTCTCTCGCGGGCATCCGGTGATGCCCCATCCGGACTCCCGACTTCATCTTGCCGGACCCACGATCGCCAGGCGATCCGGTATATGTCAGCCTCAGAGATTGGAGCGTCACGTCCGAAACCGTGACCTGAGTTCCGGAGGAGAAGCGACGCGAGTCCCAGTCGGCGCAGAAGGATGCGACCCCGAGTTTCATCAGCGACTGAGGACAAACTGGGGAATGCGTCGACAACTACCTCCAGTTCGAGGTCATCGATGCCCCCGACCTCAATTGCAGTCACGCTGGCGTCCGCCGAGAGACCTTGACTAACCCGAGCCAGCGCTTCCTCGACCGCGGATCGGGCGTCCGATCGGGTGACCACTCCAACTCCGATCCCGTGACTGAGCGCCGCCCCGCAGATGTCGATGAGCATTTCTCGCCGCTGCTGCAGAACGGCTTCTGCCCCATCGATGAGAAGAACTCGGCTCGGGGCCACAGGCGCGCCGCTCATCAACTCCTCTAGGGAGACGCCGAGGCTGGCCTCGAAGTCCAAGATCGACTCGGGCAGATCGGTAAGGCTCACCACAACGGCGAGAGCCCCCTCGTCCTGGAGTCTCTGGGCAGCCGTGATCGTTGCGACGGATTTCCCGACATCAGGCTCCCCCCAGATCAGATAGAGGCCCGGCTCTCTGAGTCGCGTAGCAAGCTCGTTGAGCAGTGCCGAGCGCGGCAAGACAAGAGTTCTGTCGCCTCCTCCGAGTCCAGGATTCACTCGGCGGCGAAGATACCCATCGAACCTCTTGAGTCGCTGCCAGGCTTGCTCGACCAGACCTGAGGCGTCGAGTTGCACCAAGCCGATGAGCCTTGCCCTCAAAACGCCCTCATCCACGGTCGCTCCCAAGGGCCCGAACTCGGCAGCCAAGTTGCGAAGATGTGACCAGAGGTGCGCGACGTCGTGTGGGTCCACCAGAAGCCTCTGCAGACGATCCTTCACACCCGAGTAGGCGTCCAGACCCTCGGCAGACACCCCCGATGAGTGGATGTAAAGGGGCCTAAGCACGCGCCAGGCTCCAGTAGCCGCGAGACCCGCTGATTCGTTGGCCTGATCGCAGAGCTGCTCAACGTGACGCAGCCTGTCGCGAAGAGCACGGCGAAGAGATGTCGCTCGATCGCTGAACGCGTCAGCTGTCGCCTGTGCTCTGGCGTGATCGCAGAGTTCGGCTAGCTCCGACATATGGGTGGTCTCGCCTGCGGCGACCAGAGCGAGCCTCCACCTGTCTCGCGCGAAGTCCTCGGCGCGCTCGTTCAACAGATGGAGCATGTCTCCGAATAGTGTGGCCGACCTCTCGTCACTCGCCACGATGTTGGGCGTCGACCTGATAGCAACAGCCAGGGTCCTGTCGGTCCCATCTCGAGACCGACCGTGAACCACAAGGTCGTCTACTGCACTCGTCCGGCTTTGGAAATCAACCGCAACCGTTCTGTACCCCTGTCCAAGGCCTGGAACTCCCTCCCCGACGAGCATGTATGCCAACGCAACTCCCGAGAAGTCGTGCTCAAAGACAACCCCGCCGCCCCCCGATGAGTAGCTACTGGTCACGGTTCCTCGGTTGATGGTTGCTCACGACGCGGTCATCCGACAGGACAGGGCACACCATCTCGAAGCTCAACGAAATTGCCTTTGTCCGACCGGCGCTGCGATTTCCGCGCCAGCCCGCCCAAGGGGGCTTCCCCGAACCGCGAGATCTCATCAATCTCAACCTACCAATCATCCTCAGAGTTGAATGGGTCTAGGTTTCAGGCTGACACCTCAGGCACTGACCGACATCCTTGACTATGCATCTGATGCGTCGCCGGCGCTGTCGTCGCCAGCACCTTCGCCGAACCCGGTGGAGTCCGCCGATTCGGAAGCTTCGCTGGCTTCGAGTCGTCCAGTCGACTCGGACCCTTGCACCTGGAGGCTGTCTAGGAGGGCCTGGCTGCTGCCGAAGGCGTCGAGGGCTCTCTGAGTCTGCTCGAAGCTGTCTAGGAGGGCCTGGCTGCTGCCGAAGGCGTCGAGGGCTCTCTGACTCTGCTCGAAGCTGTCTAGGAGGGCCTGGCTGCTGCCGAAGGCGTCGAGGGCTCTCTGACTCTGCTCGAAGCTGTCTAGGAGGGCCTGGGCCAGCATTGAAGGCGATCTGTATCGAAGCTGCGATGTCTGAGTCACATCCTCGATGGCGTCGTCGCTGATTAGCTGGTCCAAGTGTTCCCGTGCGTGAATCAGGAAGCGGCCAGGTTGGTAGGCGTAGAAACCTGCGTTGGCCACGTCACGCATCTCGACAATCAGCTCTCGGCGAGGTCCAAGCGTCATGCCGCGGACCACCCACCACCAATCCTCCTTGCGGTCATCGGTGACAAGGATCTGTGGTTGACACGACTGCTTTGCACGTTCGAGCATCTGATGCCAGAGCACAACGTCCCCGTACCGTTCCGGCTCGCCCTTGTCTGAGTCCTCATAGCCGGGAGGGGTCCGGCCCTCAATTCGTCTCTTCGCGTCCTCGTGGATGACCGCGAGTGCATCTCCCGAGAAGCTGTTGCCTACTCGTCCTGCTAGAAGGCTGGTCACCTCCTCCCATGTCTCATCCTCAACCAGGATCTGACGTCCGGTTGGGTCTGGCAACGCACGCTCCGAACGGTCCAGGTACTTCTCCAAACGACGGATCACCTTCTTGATCAAGCCTTCCAGAGCGTCGCGGTCCATGCTTGGATGGCGGCCCGAAGGGAATCGGCCTACTTCTCCCATCAGATCATCGCGTGCTTTGTGGACCGCCTTGCGAAGGCTCTTGATTGGCTCGGACTGCTGAAGGATCACGCCTGGTCTGTTCCGTTGGTACTCCAACGCGGCCTGATAAGGGACCCATAGCCGATCCGACAGGTCTCGAAGGACCCCAAGCAGTTCCCGGCGTGTGTCAGCGCGATACCGATGGAGGTTCAGGAGGACACTCGCATCAAGAACGATTTCGGCGTCCTCCCACAACGTATCGAGATCATGTTCGGAAGGCCAGTAGTACATCCAGAACGAGTCGCGCATGTCCGCATCGTACGCACCCAAGTCTCGGTTCGGAGGTGCTGATGGCCCGTCTGTGCGGTTTGGCTTCGCGGGTTCAAGTGACACGGCCCCTGGCGGGGCCGTGTGGGCGTGTTGGGGTCGTGTTGTTGGGTTTCGGGGGTGTGGTGGCGAGGTTTCGAGGCGGGGTGAGTGTTTGATGTCGGGTCTTCCCGGTTTGGGGCGTGGCTGATCGGCCTGGTCGCTTGGTGGTGCGGGGCGGGTTAGGGCCGGGTGTTGGCGGTGGTGTGGGGTGGGGCGTTGGGTTGCCCGGGCCGGTTGAGGGTTGGGGTGGGGAGCTGAATCGCGGTGCTGGTCCAGATCCATTTCCCGCTTACGGCTGGTCGGGAGTCGGGTGGGGCTTGGGTGGCGGCGTAGCGGTGTCGGAGGCGGCGCATGGACCGGTAGGTGAGTGGTTTGGGTTCCCAGCCACGGCGGTGGGTGTGGCGCCAGAGGGGGAGTTCGGTGTCGGGTCGGGTGCGGCTTTGGCGCTGCTCGGTGGCCCAGCCCCACGATTTGGTGAGGCGTTGAGTGCGGAGCCCATGTTGGGCGGTGTAATGGTCGATGAGGTTGCGGGTCTCAAAGGCGCAGGGTGCGGTGCGTCCGAGGGCGGGTGGGATGCAGGCGAGCCATGTCCCGTCCCCGCTGGGGCGTAGCTTGCCGCCACAGTTAGTGGGGCACGGCCCGCCGGGTCTGCTGCGGGCGTTGGCCCGGGCGTGGGCCCGGGCAGCCTCTTGGAGTTTGTGGTGATGCTGCCGTGCGTCGGGGTGGTTTCGGGCGGCTGTGTAGATGGTCTGGGTGGTGTTCTTGGTGAGGTATTTCGCCAGGTAGGCAGTGAGCCGCCGCATCTCTCCGTCGACACCACGTTTGGTGTCAGTCCGGAACCGTGTGACGTCGAAGACTTCCCCCCAGCCTTGGTTGTGCCCCCGGATGGCGTTGATCGCCTCGATGGTCTGCCTGATCTCGCTGTCAGAGATCCGGGCGTTGACCAACAGGTGGACATGGGCGACACCGCGGCGTGACCACTCGACTATCCGGCAGTACTCGATGGGGTGTCCGACGATCCGTTCGAGGTAGGTGATGGTGGCGTGGAGCAGATCCCCGAGGTTCCAGTTCCACGCTGCGGCGGCCTGGTAGTCGAACGTGTCGGGGTGGATTGGGATCCCAGCCAGCGGGTCCTCGGGTGGGTGGATGACCGGGCCGACGCTGCGGGCCTTGTTTCCTTTGGCTTTGGCAGCGGCCCGGGCCTGTCTTGTGCAGTGCGCACAGATCGCCCGTCGCCGGAGCTTGGCGAGTTTCTTGCGTGATGGTTTGTGGGAGCCTCGCACGGCTGCCCAGTACCGCTTGTCGAACCTGTGGACACCACGCAGGGCAGGATCACTATCGGGTTTCCAGAGGCCGGGGGCGTTCAGCGTGATCATGCTGATCTGATGACCCTTCGCTGACCATTGGGCTATTCCGGAGCGAATGATCCGTTTCGAGTCGCCCTCATACAGCCCGGCGCATGATTCACACGCGCCGGCGGTGGTGGCATGGCAGCGTCCCCACCGCAGCGCACCAGTCGCATCGTTGACGTAGCGCTGGGGGCGTTGACACCCACCAGCGGCCCCGGGGGGAGGCTGAACGGACTCAAGGACCTGGAGGGCGGCCACGGCGTCGTTGGAGTGCGGTTACGACGCCGCAGCCATGCCAACAGCGGCACGACGCTGAGGCTGCCCCCCGGTCTCCCGCCTGGCAGCCACCACGAGGGCAGCAACGTCAGCGAGAACCCTCGGATCGACGATCCGGTCGGAGAGTCCCTGAGCTTTGCGGGACTCAGAAACGAATGATGGGGTGTATGCGTGTCCAGCGGTGACCATCGCACTCCTTAGTGCTTAGGTCCTTCGCTGGCAGCTTGCATACACCCCAGGGGTGCTGGCTCAGAGTCGGGACGAATCTGTCTCTTCTGGCCCGTAAGTTACACCTATGCCATTCGATTCTCAAGACCAGCACCTGGACCTCGAAGGAATCACCCCGATTGGAGACGGCCTGACACACCCGGGTCGGGCCGGGATGGCACCGCTGGCTGGCGGGGCACCGGCACCCCAAATGCTGGTCCACCCGGATCGCCGCATCGACAGCAACATTCGCAAGGTCCGGGAGTTCGCTGACGAGCATGGGGAAGTCACGGCGATCGCGCATGCCCGATCTGGATATCGGATGCTGCGCCACATCAGGGACCAGATCGGCGACAACTACACCGCCGAGTTCGATGTGCATGACCCCCAAACCGATCCAGAGCGCTTCCGCCGACGCCAACACGTGCTGAGGGTCGCTCGCCACGGTGGCCGATCACCCGAACCCCGCCCTGCCGGGGGGATGGAACGTTGGATCGCGTCACGCCCCCATTGGAGCGGAGTGAGGCTCCCCCTGGTGACCGGTCACCTCGATTGAGAGGTAATCATGTCAGTTATGGAACAACTACAACCGGACAGGGTTCGGCGGTCGTTCACTGATG
>JABMPV010000237.1 GCA_013202595.1 bacterium | reverse complement strand
GGTCCGGGCTGGTCCCAGACGAGCGCCGGGTCACTGGAAGACTGCTGGTGTGGCATGACTCCATCAGCCTAGGTGCAGGTTCAGCCGGTGACGTGGCCTCCGCCGTGGGATAATCCTTCCGTGACCGGACGTCCCCTCCCCGATGAAGAGCGCATCCGCGACCTCGTTCGCAACGTGGTCGATGGGCTGATGGTGGCCGATGGCGAGTCGGGGACCCCGTCCACTCCCTTGGCGCGCCAGCGTGTGGCATCTCCCGGGTCGACGCCAGGGGGAGAGCGATCGATCGCCATCGGGGCCGACCACGGCGGCTTCCGCCTCAAAGAGCGCCTGGCCTTTCGTCTGCGCGAGCAGGGGTGGTCCGTGCTCGACTGCGGCACGGATTCCAGCGAGTCGGTCGACTACCCCGATTTCGCAGAGGCGGTCTCCGAGAAGGTGGCGGCCGGCGATGTGCGATGGGGGATCATCATCGACGGGGCGGGCATCGGTTCTGCAATGGTCGCCAACAAGATTCCCGGGGTGCGCGCCTCACTCTGTTACGACCTCTCATCGGCGCGCAACGCCAGAGAGCACAACCACGCCAATGTCCTCACACTCGGAGCGAGCCTCGTCGGTGACGGCCTCGCAGAGCAGATCGTGACGACGTGGCTCGACACCCCGTGGGGCGAAGGTCGCCACGCTCGCAGGGTGGAAATGATCATGGACATCGAACGGCGGCGATTCGATTCGCCCCCAGGAGGCAGGAAGTGACGGACAGGGACGCCCTCGTAGAGGCGGTCACCAAGGAGGTGCTCGCCGCGCTCGCCGGCGGTGCGTGGGACGACTGTCTCACCTGCTTCGGCGACTGCGTCGCCCACTCTTCGGAGAAGGTGCGATCGGTCGTCGCAGCCGGAGCGACCAGGATCTCATTCAACGGTGCGGGCGCAGACGTGCCCATCGATCTCGCAGGTTTCATCGACCACACTCTCCTGGCGCCCGACGCCTCAGCAGACGATGTCGACAAGATGTGCTCCGAGGCCCTGGAGTACGGGTTCGCTTCTGTGTGCGTCAATCCGACCTGGGTCAAGCGGGTCGCCGACAATCTGAGAGGGAGCGACGTCGCCACCTGTTCCGTGATCGGATTCCCCCTCGGTGCGACGACACCCCATGTCAAGGCCATGGAGGCCAGGCGGGCACTGCGAGAGGGTGCCGTCGAGATCGATATGGTCATGAACGTCGGTGCCCTCAAGTCCGGCTTCTACGACGAGGTCGAGCGGGACATCTCGATGGTGGCCGACGCAGCGCGAGAGGCAGGCGCCACCTGCAAGGTGATCCTCGAGACGGCACTGCTCGACGACGAGGAGAAGGTGATTGCCAGCCGCATCGCCAAGCAGGCGAAGGCGCACTACGTCAAGACTTCGACCGGCTTCGGTCCGGGGGGTGCCACCGTCTACGACGTGGCCCTCATGCGGGAGGCCGTCGGCCCAGACATGGGCGTGAAAGCATCTGGAGGCATCAGGACACGCGAAGATGCCGAGCAGATGATCGAGGCGGGGGCCACCAGGATCGGTGCCTCCGCAGGGATCGCAATCGTTACCGGAGGTGTCGGTGAACAGCAGTATTGACCTACGCGGGTACTCGTTCCTGGACAGCCTGCAGCCTGAGTATGCGGCTTTCTTGGGAACGGTGGCTCAGGGCTTCCTGCCCTTGGCAGGAGATGCCTCGCTATACGTGGAGATCTCTCCAGGCATCGAGATCAACCGACTCACCGATATCGCTCTGAAGTCGACCAAAGTCAAGCCGGGCATGCAGGTGGTCGAGCGCTACTTCGGGCTGCTCGAAATCCACTCGACTTCGCAGGCGGAGACCCGGGCAGCGGGGGCGGCAATCCTCGACGAGATCGGGCTGACAGAGACCGACAGGCTCAAACCGAAGATCGCATCGAGCCAGATCATCAGGAGGATCGACGACCATCAGGCGCAGCTCATCAACCGGATGCGCCATGGCCAGATGATCATCCCCGGCCAGACCCTGTATGTGCTGGAGATGGAGCCTGCTTCGTACGCGCCGATCGCGGCGAACGAGGCCGAGAAGGCCGCCGACATCCACGTGCTCGAAGTGCGGTCCTTCGGATCGCTCGGCAGGGTGTACCTCGGTGGCGAGGAGCGGGACATCGATGTCGGCTGGAGGGCGGCAGTAGCGGCTCTCGAAGGGATCGAAGGACGGGACGGCTGGTAGCCGGACCATTGACAACGGACGGATGAACGGTCCCCGGACGGGACCCGATGGTCCCTCAAGGGACGGGAGGCGAGGAGCCAATGGCAGAAGCACTCGGCATGATCGAATGCCGTGGATTCGCAGCGACGGTCGAGGCCGCCGATGCGATGGTCAAGGCGGCGAAGGTGGAACTGGTCTCGTACGAGAAGACCGGTGGCGGGTACGTGACTGCGGTGGTCCGCGGTGATGTCGCTGCGGTGAAGGCGGCAATCGACGCCGGCACTCGTGGCGCCGAGAAGGTCGGCGAAGTCGTCTCGACCCACGTGATCGCACGCCCCCACGTCACCATCGATCTCGTGTTGCCGCTCGGCAGGGCCGACGAGGCCGCAGCCGAGATCTCCGGCTGATCCCGGGACGACACGATGTTGCTGGGCAAGGTCGCCGGGACACTGGTGGCCAGTCGAAAAGAGGAAACGCTCGAGGGACTCAAGTTCCTGGTGCTCAAGACGCTCGACGTCGATGAGTCCGAGACCGGGAGTTACGTCGTCGCTGCCGATGCGGTCGGCGCCGGCGTGGGCGAGATCGTGATGTATGCCACGGGATCGTCTGCGCGCCAGACCACCTACACCAAGGACCGGCCGTGCGACGCAGTCGTCATGGCCATCGTCGACACCTGGGAAGTCGGCGGCGACGTCAAGTACACCAAGTGAGCCCGACATGACCGAACCACTCGCGCAGGAGGAGATCCAGGCCATCATCGGCCGGGTTCGCCGCCGGCTCGGGGGCACCGCAGAAGCAGCACCCGACCGTCCGCGGGTGCCTGTAGCTGTGCCCGAGGTCGAACTGGGCGAAGGGATCTACCCGACGATCGACGCCGCGGTGAACGCGGCGTACAGCGCTCACGAGGAGTACACCCGGATGGGCTTCGACGTGCGCGAGCGCGCCGTGGCGGCCATCAGGGCGTCGATGCTGGCGAATGCAGAGCGTCTGGCTCGGATGGCGGCAGAGGAGACGGGGATAGGAAGGGCGGAAGACAAGACCAGGAAGAACATCCTGGTCGCCACCCGCACGCCCGGACCCGAGGACCTCGCACCGCTGATCGAGACGGGCGACGGCGGGATGATGCTCACCGAGCACGCTCCGTTCGGACTGATCGGGTCCATCACCCCGACCACCAACCCGACGGCGACGATCATCAACAACACCATTGCGATCCTGTCGGCCGGCAACGGCGTGGTCTTCAACGTCCACCCCAATGCCAAGCGTGTGTCCGCCGAGGCGATCCGGCTGCTCAACAGGGCTGTGATGTCGGCCGGAGGGCCACCCGATCTCGTCACTGCGATCCCCGAGCCGACCATCGAAAGTGCCCAGCAACTGATGAAGCACCCACGCGTGAGGGTGCTGCTGGTCACCGGC
>JABMPV010000236.1 GCA_013202595.1 bacterium | reverse complement strand
CCGGACGGCATCGAGATGGTCGCCGTGGCCGATGGCGATGACCTGGTCCTCAATGGCACCAAATCGTTCGTGATCGACGGCCACACGGCCGACACGCTGCTCGTCGTGGTCCGCACCGGCATCGGGACCACCGGGTCTGAGGGGATCTCCGTCGTCGTGGTGCCCTCGGATGCCCCGGGCGTCTCGGCATCCCGCCTCGAGACCATGGACATGACCCGCAAGCAGGCAGAGATCACATTCGATGACGTCACGGTCCCTGCGTCATCGGTGCTCGGCAGGTCGGGATCGGGTTGGCGGTCGCTCGAGGAGACCCTGGAGCAGGCCGTCGTAGCCCTTGCTTTCGAGCAGGTCGGCGGTGCCCAGGCGTGTCTCGACATGGCCGTCGGCTACGCCAAGGAAAGGGTGCAGTTCGGCAGGCCGATCGGGTCGTTTCAGGCCATCAAGCACAAGTGCGCCGACATGCTGGTCAGAGTGGAGTCGGCCAAGTCGGCTGCCTACTACGCCGGATGGGCGGCCTCCACCGGCGACGACGACCTGGCGGTGGCTGCGCCGCTGGCAAAGTCGTATTGCTCAGAGGCGTACTTCTTCTGTGCGGCGGAGAGCATCCAGGTTCACGGCGGCATCGGGTTCACCTGGGAGCACGACGCCCATCTGTACTTCAAGCGGGCCAAGACCGATGAGCTGCTCTTCGGGACCCCGGCCCGGCACAGGTCGGTGCTCGCCGACCACCTCGGGTTCTAGCGTCTCGTCGGCTGCCGTTCTTCAGCTGCTTGTCAGCTGCCGTTCTTCAGCTGCTTGTCAGCTGCCGTCTTCAGGCGGGTTGGGCCCCTGAGTCAGCTGCTCGAGGACGTTGTCCAGCGCCTCGGCCGGCAGCGCGGCGGGTCCCCTGGCAGCCAGGGTGCCGTCGGTGTTGACCAGCAGCCAGAACGGCACTGCGGGGAGGCCCACGGCGGTGCTCGCCGTCGACCGCTCATCGTCGACGAAGACGGGCCATTGCCAATCCTCTGCGACGAACCACGGTCCCGGAGGGAAGTTGGTCCGGTCCGCTTGAGTCAGGGTGGAGACCGTGTAGAAGTCGACGTTGTCGGGAAATTCCGTGGCGAGGAGCCAGTCGTGCACGACAGGTAATTCGTCCTGGCAATGAGGGCACCAGTGGGCAACGAACATGACCATCTTGGCCTGGCCGTCTGCCATGTCGATCTCGATCGGTTCGCCGTTCAGGTCCAGGCTGCGCAGCGTTGGCACCGCCATGCCGACGAACAGGTCGGAACCGTCGTCGGGCAGTCGCGGAAGTGTTTCACCCTCTACTTCGACCGTTCCGAACGTCAGGAGATCGGAACCGGGAGCGGTCGTATCCGGGCCCGTCTGGGTGGTCTCTGTGGTCGCCGGAGGTGTGGTCACCGTGGTTGCGCCCGGGCCCTGGGTCGTCACAGCCGCTGAAGTCGTCGAGGCGGCCACTGCGTCATCGCCGCCGATGGCGAGGCCGACGAGCACGCCGACGCCGATTCCGAGAGCCAGCGCGATGATGACACCGATAGCGACGCGCGCTCGCCCTGAGGAGGCGGTTGCCGGGGTCGCTCCGATGAGATCGGAGGGCCGGGTCATCTCGTCGTGTCGCTCCGATCCGCTGGTCTTGGCGGTGTCGGCGTCGGTTTCGCTCGCTGCGACGATTTCGCCATCTTCGGCGACGATTTCGCCATCTTCGGCGACGGTTTCGCCATCTTCGGCGACGGTTTCACCCGCAGCGTCCTCCACGGGCGACTCCGCCACGGGAGCATCATCGACGGGGGATTCGCTTCCGTTGTCGGGGCGAGGTTCGTCCGCCTCCCCGCCGGTGCCGTATTCGATGCTCATGAGTTGCTCAACGACGCCGCGATGGCGTCGAGCGACTCGGCGGTGAGATTGCCCGTCAGCCGGGTGCTCACATTGCCGTCGGTATCGATGAACACCCAGTAGGGGGTGCCGTCCAGACCGAATGCCGACCCGACCGAGCTCGATTGGTCATCGAGGATGAGGGGGATGGTCCATCCCTCCGACTCGAGCCATTCGGACGTCGGGTAGTTGTCCCTGAACTCGTCGATGTAGGTGCCGACCGAGACGACATCGACGTCGGGTGGGAGCGTCGTGTTCTCGTACCAATCCTGAACAACGGGGACCTCGGCCTGACAGAAGCTGCACCAATGCGCCAGGAACATCACCATCTTGGCTCTGCCGTCGTGAGTGATGGTCGCGAGTTGGCCGTTCCAGTCTGCACCGGAGGCCTCGGGGGTGGGCGAGCCAACGGTGGAGTCGGTCGCGGAATCGACGAACCTCGACAAGGACTGACCCGATACGGCCGGCGCGCCGACCTCGAGCGGCAGGTCCTCGGTGGACCCGAAGCTGAGCACGATGGTGACGACGAGCACCGCCACCACGGCGACGCCGAGAATGGGGATGATTGGCAGCTTCTTCCTCTGCGTGCCCGCAGGAGTCGGTCGCTGCTGCGATGTGCGGGTCGAAGCCGGTTTGCGGCGCTTTGTGTTGCTCATGGGTCCTTCCTGAGGCGACGAGCAGCATAGGCGAGCATCGGCTCAAACGGCTGCTGTTTCGCCTCTTGATCGATCGACCAGGACGAGGAGTGTGATGGCCGCGAACAGGACCAGTGCCATCACGGGGATGGAGAGGAAGTCGAACTTCCAGATGTAGGCCGAACTGCAGGGGACGGTCGTGGAGCAGGTTCCGGCACTGAGGCTCGGGAACTGCTGCAGGAGGTAGTGATAGGTGGAGAGCCCGGCTCCCACGATGCTGAGTGGGAGTGCCGTGCGCCAGATCTGGCGGTCATGGCGCCATGCGGCCACTCCGAGCACCACCGTCAGCGGGTACATCGTGATTCGCTGGTACCAGCACAGTTCACACGGGACGAAGCCTGCAATCTCCGAGTAGTACAGGCTGCCGGCCGTCGCGATGGCCGCGGCTCCGAACGCCAGCCACAAGGCGTACGGGGCCAGCGAGTCGGCCGTGATGTCCCACCACTCGGCTGCGCCGCTGCTGACCACGGCCAGCAATCGGAGGACCACGAGCGCGATCACTATGAGGCCGATGGCGATGGCACCGACGGCGAACAGATTGGAAATGGTTCCTACGGACATCGGTTACTTGCCTCCTGGTCGGAGCGATAATGGCAGGAATGTGAGCACAGCGGAGACCTCAGGTCGCTGCGAACGGCTCCGATGGGAGAAAGGAGGTCACCGATGAACGTGATGGTCTACAACGGATATGCAGTGCCGGTCTCCGGAAAGTATGTGGACAACCACGGTCACATCCTCTTCCTCCGCGTAGGAGATCTCGCTCCGATTTGCCCCATGATGGGGCCATCCACCGTTTGCTGGCGCGTGGTGAGAAAGGTCCCCGACACGCGTTGACCCGAGAGGCCCTACCCGATCGAACAGTACGATTGCCTTCATGGGATTGGTCGCTGCCGGCGCTGTTCTGATTGCTCTCCTCCTGATCATCGCTGCCGCGATGGTGTGGCAGGGGAGTCGCAATGCTCCGTCTCAAATGGCGGCGGTCTACATCGTGGATGAAGCGGCAGCGTACGTCTGCCCCCGCCTCTCGGACAGGGCGCTGGATCGCCTGGACATCGACGATGTCCGCAGGATTCTCGAGTTGTGCGTCTTCTACCACCAGGTGGAGGCTGCGAGTGACGCGGCACCTCAGGTCCTGGCGAGTGGCGACTCGATCGAGTTCGTCATGGAGGCCAGTGCCGAGGAGCGCGGCGAGGCATACGATCCGATCGACATCGCGGAGATCATCGCTCTCGATACCGGGTATCTCGTCGAGATCGGCGCCGTCGGTGAACCTGTTGAACACCAGGAGGAAATGACGTGATGGTCAAATGCGGCCGGTGCCGCACTCAGTTCGATGCGCCGGGTATCGGTCGCTTTGCGTGCCCGGCCTGCGGTACGGCCAATGAGGTCAGGGGCGATGCCCCGCTGTCGGAGGCGATGCCGCCGGAAATGCCCGAACAACCCCCGCTCCCCGACGAACCGTCGCCACGCGTAGCGTGCCCCGTGTGCGGGCTCTCGTTCATCGTCGGTGACGTGGAGACCGCTCCGTGCCCCAACTGCCGTACAGACGTGATCGTCGGCGAGGAGCCAGCATGAGTCGCCGGGAATGGCGCGAGCGATACGAGGGATCTCGCAGGCGCAAGGAGCGGTTCGCAACGATGTCCTTCGAGGACGTGCCGGTGCTCGGTCTGCCCGCCGAGGGCGAACCATCCGAGGACATCGGCTATCCGGGCAAGTTCCCGTACACGAGGGGCATCCACGCGACCGGCTATCACGGCAAGCCCTGGACCATCCGTCAGTTCGCCGGGTTCGCCGGCGTCGGAGCCACCAACGCCAGGTTCAGGAGCCTGCTCGATGAGGGGCAGCACGGGCTCAGCGTGGCTTTCGACATGCCGACCCTCATGGGCCTCGACAGTGACAGCCCCAGGGCGCTCGGCGAGGTGGGCCACTGCGGTGTCGCCGTCGACACCGCCGATGACATGATCGAGTTGTTCGACGGCATCCCACTCGACCAGGTGTCGGTGTCGATGACCATCAACGGGCCGTCGCAGATGCTGTTCGCCTTCTTTCTCGTGGCCGCCGAGGAGCAGGGTGTCGAGTGGAAGGACATCACCGGCACCCTTCAGGCCGACATGCTCAAGGAGTTCATCGCCCAGAAGGAGTGGATCTACCCGCCCGAGCCGCATATGCGCCTGATCACCGACATGATCCGCTTCTGCAGCGAGAAGGTCCCACAGTGGAACACGCTGTCGATCAGTGGCTATCACATCAGGGAAGCAGGGGCCACGGCACAGCAGGAACTGGCGTTCACGCTGGCCGATGGGTTCGCATACGTCGAAGCCGGCAAGCGCGCCGGGATGGACGTCGATGACTTCGCCCCGCGCTTCTCGTTCTTCTTCGATGCCCACATCGACTTCTTCGAGGAGATCGCCAAGTTCAGGGCGGCCCGCCGCATCTGGGCGCGCTGGATGCGCGATCGATACGGGGCGAAGTCGGAGCGGTCCCTGAAGCTGCGATTCCACACCCAGACCGCCGGCGTGTCCCTGACGGCGCCTCAACCCGAGAACAACGTCGTGCGAACCGCCATCGAGGCACTGGCAGCCATCTTCGGCGGGACCCAGAGCCTTCACACCAATGCGCTCGACGAGGTGTACGCGCTGCCGACCGAGCGTGCCGCCAGGATCGCCTTGCGCACCCAGCAGGTGCTCGCCGAGGAGACCGGCGTCGCCGACTACATCGATCCGCTGGGTGGGTCGTGGCTGGTCGAGGAGATGACTGATCGCATGGAGGAGCGCGTCGAGGAGATCCTCGGGACGATCGAGCGGATGGGCGACGGTTCGGTGCTCGATGGAGTCCATCGCGGCATCGACGAGGGATGGTTCCAGGGCGCTCTGGCCGATTCCGCCTACGAGTTCGAGAAGGCGTTGTCGACCGGCGACCGGGTCATCGTGGGTGTCACCAAGTACGAGAACGATGAGGAAGGCGACGCTCTCGACATCCTCAGGATCGGGACCGAGGTCGAGCAGACCCAACGTGAGCGGGTGGCCGCGGTGCGCGCGGCGCGTGACCAGGTGGCCGTGGATGCAGCACTCGCCGATCTCGAGGCAGGAGCGCACGGCGATGCCAACCTCATGGAATTGATCGTCGTCGCCGCCAGGGCACGGGCGACCGAGGGTGAGATCGTGGATGCCCTCAAGCCGGCGTTCGGGGTCTACAGGGAACCGCCGCGTGTTTGAGGTCGGGCGGTGGGCTGCGGCGGTCGCTATGGCGTTCTCGCTCACCATCGGGCCCGGCGAGCCGCCGGCGTGGCGGAGCGAACCGCGAGTACGAGTTGCTGCCGTGCTGCTCGTGGGCGAGCCGACGCCGTGGCTGCCGGCCCGCCTCGGCCCGGCTTTCCTATCCGGAAGGTAATCTCAAGGGTCGATCATGCGTCGTCTCATCTCTCTCACACTGGTTGTGGTGCTCGGGTTGGCCGTTGCCTCCTGCGGCGGTGACGACGCGTCCGATGAGCCTCTGGTGTTCGGCGAGGGCGAGATCCCATCGACGTTCCCCGATGACTTCCCGATTCCTCCGGGCTCTGTGATCGGGTCCACGCTGGTCGACCGGGTCAACAATCGATCAGAAGCTTCGCTCCGGGTGCCGGCCGACATGGTGTCCACCGTGCAGTACTTCACCGTCGGCCTGGTCAATGAGGGCTTTGTGATCGACCTCTCGGAAGGCTCGGCCGCCGAGTGGACCCTCAAGTTCTCCGACGGGGGGATGACCGGTCTGATCAAGGTGTCCGGTACTGCTTCCGGGTTGTCGCTCGCGGTCGTGACGCTCAACCAACCCTGATCGGACGTCGGCTATCGTCGGCGGTGGCCACTGATTGGAGGACGAATGGGCCGTTTGCGACGGTTCCCCGACAACCGCTACCTCGGCAATCGTGACGACATGTTCGTTTACGACTGTGACCACGATGGTCAGTTCACCGCGCTCGAGACGCTGGCAGACGAGAACGGCCTCGTCGGGGCGAATCTGCTGCAGGCATTCGGGCCCGACACCGTCGCAGAGGCTCGCAATCGCGGGTATCGGCCTGCCCTGTGACGAGGTTCGTCGACGTCGACGTCCATCCGCCGATCGCCGAACTGCTCGACGGGCCGTTTAGTCCCTTCTCGGGAGCCCTCGGTGAGGGAACGGGCGTTGCGGCAACCTCGCTCGATGAATTGGCCGACTCCTATCGCCAGCGCGACGGCAAGGCAGTGCTGCTCGGGTGGGACGCCGAATCGGCCACAGGGCAGCCTCCGCTCACCAATGGCCGCGTAGCCGAACTGGCCGCCGACCATCCCGACGTCTTCTTCGGATTCGGCGCGGTGGATCCGATGAAAGGAGCGGCGGCCTTCTCCGGCGTCCACGAGGCCAAGCGTCTCGGACTCCGGGGGATCAGCCTGCATCCCGCCGTCCAGCGGTTCTCGCCATCGGACAGGGCCGCCTACCAGGTGTGGGAGATCGCAGAGGAACTACGTCTTCCCGTGATGGTCCACACCGGCCTGACGCCTATGGGCTCAGGGACCGCCGGGGGCACCGGGGTCGTGCTCTCCAATGCCGACCCCATGCGACTCGACCGCGTCGCAGCCGATTTCCCCGACCTCACGATCATCATCGCCCACTCGTCCTGGCTGTGGCGGGAAGAGGCGATTGCGGTGGCGGTCCACAAGTCCAACGTGTGGCTGGCCCTGTCCGGTTGGCAGCCCGATCGGATCCCCGAAGTGTTCCTCGATGCTGTTCGCGGGCCGCTTGCGGACAGCACCGTCTTCGGGACGGGGTTCCCTCCGGTGGCTTCCGACGACCGCATCGCCGGTTGGGAGACGCTCGGGCTGCCCGAGGATGTGACCAGGAAGGTGCTTGCAGACAACGCCCTGCGGCTCCTGGAAGCCTCGTAGCCCGGCGGGCACGCTCCGGCTATCGCGTGGCGGCCGGTGGCGTTCCGAGGAGGTGGTCGGCGACGATCTCTGCCACGTGGTGCTCCTTGAAGTAGAAGAAGTGATCGCTTCCGTCGAGCACCTCGATCTCGGCTCCGGCCTCCTGTGCATACCGGCTCATGTCGTCCGCTGTGACGAATTGATCGCGAGTGCCCACGATGAACTTGCGGCGGGCCGGGGCGAGGGCCGCCGGATCGGGCAGCCGGAATCCGCCGGTCAGTCGCAAGGGGGAGGCCACCCCCGCCCAGGGCAGGCTGCTCGCGCTCCGCGCCTGCCAATTGAGAGATGTGACGGCCCCGAAGGACCATCCCGCGATGCCGAGTGGCACGCCGGCGTAGACCTCACCGATAGCAGCGACCGCGGCCGCGACGTCGTAGATCTCGGCCAAGCCGCCGCCCCAGGTGCCCTCCGAGTCACCCACCCCGCGGAAATTGAACCTGAGCACCACAGCGCCGCGATCGATGAGCGAGGCCGACATCGCCCTGATCAGGGGCACTGTCATCGTCCCGCCCTGGAGCGGATGGGGATGGCAGAGGACCACGGCGCCAACAGGCGGAATTGCCGGCCGATCCCAGAGTGTCTCGAGCGTCAGCCCATCGTCCGTCTCGATGGGCCCACCGTTCGCCACTTCGGGGGGTCCGGTCACGTTCCCGCCATGAGAAGCCACACTGCCGATGCTCCGACGATGAGGAGCAGCGTGACGAGCGCGGCGACCAGGAGATAGCGGGTCTGCATCGGAGAGAGATTACCGGGGACACGGAGCGTGGCCGATGGAGAACCGACCCCGGCTAACCTCGGCTGCAGGTCACAAGGAAGGTTCTCGTGTACGACGTTGCAATCATCGGAGGGGGTCCGGGGGGTTACGCATCTGCCCTTTACGCCCACAATTTCGGCCTGTCGGTTGCCCTGATCGAGCGTGATCTCATCGGTGGGACCTGCTTGCACAGAGGGTGCATTCCCGCCAAGTCGTGGCTGCACACAGCCGAGGTCTTCTCGACCGTTTCCCATGCCGCCGAATTCGGTGTCGACGCCGACCCGCCCACGCTGAATTGGGCACGGGCGCTCGAGCGCAAGAACGCGATCGTCCATCAGTTGCATCAGGGAGTCACAGGGCTCCTCAAGCGTCGCAAGGTCGACTTGTTCGATGGAACGGGTCGGATCGTGCTTCCCGGAGCGGTCGATGTGAATGGTCGAGACGGCTCGACCCAGCGGATCGAGGCGAGATCGATCATCCTTGCCACCGGATCCGCACCGCGATCCATTCCCGGCTACGAGTTCGACGGCGTCCGCATCGTCAGCTCGGACCATGCACTCGACTGGCCGGCCCGGCCCGATCGGGTGGCGGTGATCGGCGCGGGCGCCATCGGCGCAGAGTTCGCCTCACTGCTCGTGGACCTCGGATCCGAAGTCCATCTGTTCGAGATGATGGACCAGGTGGTCCCCGGGGCCGATCCTGCAGCGGCAAGGGTCTTGCACAGGGCACTCGAGCATCGCGGTGTCTCCATTCACGTCGGGACCCAGGTCGGCCCCCCGATGATGACTCACGAAGGCGTCGTCGTGCCGTACGGCGACACATCCGTCGAGGTCGACGTGGTGCTGGTCGCGGTGGGAAGGGCGCCCGTCATCGAGGGGTCCGGCATCGAGAAGTCGCGTGCTCGCCTGGAACGGGGATTCGTCCACGTCGATCCGGCCACGATGGAGACCGACGAACGCGGGGTGTATGCGGTCGGCGACATCGTGGCGGGGACGCCGCAATTGGCCCACGCTGCGTTTGCAGAAGGCATGGCGGCCATCACCCACATCGGCACCGGCGAGGCGGATCCTGTGGACTACCGGGCGATCCCGCTCATCGTCTACACCGAGCCCGAACTGGCGTCGGTCGGGCTCACAGAGGAGCAGGCCAAGGCAGCGGGGTACGACGTCACCACGACTCGCCACGGGTTCGGTGGAGTTGCCAGGGCGATGATTCAGGGCCGCACCGACGGCACCGTGAAGCTGGTCGTCGAGAAGGACGGTCCGATCCTCGGTGCCACCATCGCCGGCCCGGCGGCCGGCGAGTTGATCCATGAACTGGTGTTCGCTGTGGGCTGGGAGGCGCTTCCCGCTGAGGCGGCTGCGTTCATCCACGCCCACCCGACGCTTGCGGAAGCCGTTGGCGAGACCCTGCTGTCGGCTGCAGGGCGGAGCCTGCACTGAACGACGGGGGGCCCATCATCGAGGCACGCGGCAGCGCAGTCGAGCTCACAGGGGGGCGACTGACGGAGTTGTACGAATCGATGGTGCTGTGCCGTGCTTTCGAGACACGACTGGTGGAACTTGCCTCGGAGGGTTCCATCCCGAGCACGGTCTATCCGGGAATCGGCCAGGAGGCTGCCATGGTCGGCCTGGTCTCGGCCCTCGAGGATGGCGATCTGTTCGCAGGCACCCATCGCGATCTGATGGCGGCACTGGCCGCCGGGGTCACGGTCGAGCAGGCGGCGCTCAATTTCCTCGGGAAGGCAGCGGCACCGTCGCGAGGCAGGGATGGCGGCGGGCTGTTCGGTCTGCCCCACAAGGGCATCGCCATGGTCACCTCGAGCCCTGCGGGGTCGCTCCCGCTGGCCGTGGGTGCCGCTTTGGCCTTCGCCCAGCGCAGTGAGCCGCGTGTGGCACTCGCCGATTGCGGCGAGGGTTCGATGGCAGCGGGTATCTGGCACGAGGCGGTGAATCTGGCGTCCGTCCTGATGCTGCCGGTCGTGTTCACGGTCCAGAACAACCAGTTCTCCCGGACGACACCCAATGGAGGCGGATTCAATCTGCCGTACGCCGCCCATAGGGCGGATGGGTACGGGATCCCCGGTGTCGTGGTCGACGGCAACGATGTGCTCGACTGCTACGCCGCGGCACGGGAGGCGGTGGACAGGGCTCGCTCGGGAGGCGGTCCCACTCTCATCGAGGCGATCACCTTCCGGCACAAGGGGCACGACCACAGCGACCCCGCCGAATACGTGCCCGACGACGTGCGGATGGAGTGGGCGAGCCGCGATCCTATCGAGCGGTTCGAGGAGTATCTCGGGTCCCGCGGATACCTCGATGAGAACCGACGGGCGGCTGTGGCGGCCAGGGTGGATGAGAGGGTCGCCCGGTCGCTCGAGTGGGCGTCGGAGCAGCCCGATCCCGAGCCGAGCCATGTGGCGTCCGATGTCTTCGCTGTTCGCTTTGCCGATGTTCCGCCTCCTCCTCCGCCGGGAGGTATCGAGATGGACATGGCGGGCGCCGTGCGCGCCGGTATCGACGGGGAGATGGCACGCGACGAACGGGTCTACGTCATGGGCCGGGACCTCGGCGTCGGCGGCCCCTTCGGCATTGCAGCCGGATTGGCCGACTCCTACGGACCGATGAGGGTCGTCTCCACACCCGTGGCCGACGCCGCCGTCATCGGGGCAGCAGCCAGGTCCGCCGCTGCCGGCATGTCGCCGATCGTGGTGCTCGAGTCCGGGGACGACGTCTACCGGGGCATCGATCAACTCGTCTCGATCGCAGGGGTGCATCACTGGAAGACGGGCACGGCCCTGCCGATGGTCGTGGTAGCGCCCACGGGTGCCGGCTCCGGCCTGGGGCCTGCATCGTCGAGGAGCCTCGAATCCGTGATCGCCCACCATCCGGGTATCAAGGTGGCCGTGCCCGCGACTCCGCAGGCGGCCAGGGGCCTGCTGGCTGCTGCAGTTCACGAGCCCAACCCGGTCGTGATCCTGGCTCATCGCTTGCTGCTTGCCGGACCGCCGGTGGCCATGCCGTCGGGACCGTATGAGATGCCTCTGGGGCGCGCCAGGATCGCGAGGGCCGGTGCCGACGTGACCGTCGTCGCGTGGGGTGCGATGGTCGATGTGTGCCTGTCCGCTGCCGAACACCTGGCCGGTGAGGGAGTCGAAGCGGAGGTCATCGATCTCCAGTCGATCATGCCGCTCGACTGGGACACGCTCTTCACATCGGTTCGCGCCACATCGCGTCTGGTCATCGTGGATGAGGGCGTTCCTTTCGGTGGGGTGGGTGCGGAGATCGCTGCGGGGGTGGCCTCGGAGCTGATCTGGGACCTCGACGGGCCCGTATTGCTCGTGTCTCCGCCGCAAACCCATGTACCGTTTGCCCGCGACCTCGAGATCGCCTTCCTCCCCGGCGTGGAAGATGTTCTGGAAGCCGTTCACACGCTCGCCATCGCGTAGGAGGAATCATGTCAGTCACGGTCAGCATGCCCCAACTGGGGGAGACGGTCACGGAGGGCACGATCCTCCGCTGGGCCAAGCAGGTCGGTGACTCGATCGCCGAGGACGAGATCCTCCTCGAGATCTCGACCGACAAGGTGGACACCGAGGTGCCGTCGCCTGCGGCGGGCACCATCCTCGAGATCCTGGTCCCGGAAGGCGCGACCGTGGAAGTCGGCACGGCGATGGTCGTGATCGGTGCCGCGGGCGAGCAGCCTGCGTCTGCAGCCCCCGAAGAGCAGGCGGCCGTTCCTGCGTCGGCACCCGAACCCATCCCTGATCCCGTTCCGACCTTTGATGCCCCTGCTCCGGCCGGGGTCCCCGTGTGGGCACCCGAACCCGCTCCGGTTCCGGCTCCCGTTCCGACCTTCGAGGCCCCGGCTTCCGCTCCGGTCCCGACCGCACCGATCCCCGCTCCAGAGCCGGTGCCGGTGACCGCGGCAGCCGTAGCCGCAGCGGCCACAGATGTCGGGCCTCTGTCCCCTGTCGTGCGCAAACTGGCGAGCGAGCACGACGTGGACCTCAGCATGGTTCCGGGTACGGGTCGCAACGGCCGCATCACCCGCAAAGATGTCGAGACGTTCGTGCGCGCAGTGATCGAGGCGCCACCGGCACCCATCGCCGAGGCGCCTGCCGTCGAACAGCCGCCTGCTGCGATCGAGCCTGCGGCTGTAATCGAACCCGTTCCTGTCCCGGTGGTGGTTCCCGCCCCCGTCGTGGAGACGCCGGCGATACCGATCGCTCCTGCTGCGGAACCGGTTGCTCCTGCTGCGGAACCGGAGCCCGCAGGGGTTCCCACCTCGGCGCCGTTGCGTCCCGCAGCGGCCGCCGCTGCTTCCGCTGCGACCGGCGAGATCATCGGGGGCGTTCCCGTCCGCCTGGGAGACACCGTCATCGAGTTGGATCGGCTCAGGCTGCGGATCGCCGAGAACATGATCAGGGCCAAGCAGACGGCAGCCCACGTGTGGACGTCGGTCGAGGTCGACTTCGAGGCGGTCGAGCAGGTGCGCTCGGCTCACAAGGAGGCCTTCAAGGCACGCGAGGGCTTCTCGCTCACGTACATGCCGTTCATTGCCAGGGCGACGATCGACGCACTGCTGGCCTACCCGGTCGTGAACAGCACGTTCCATCTCGAGGAGGGCAAGCGGATCCAGTACGGCGCGGTCAACCTCGGCATCGCCGTGGACATGAACCAGGCCGGTCTCGTGGTCATGAACATTCCGGGAGCGGACGGCGTGCGCATGACCGAACTCGCTCGCAGGGTCCGCGGGGTCGCGGACAAGGCGCGTAGCGGCAACCTGGCTCCGGACGATCTCGCGGGTACGTCGTTCACCATCACCAATCCAGGACCGTTCGGGTCACTCATGTCGGCACCCATCATCAACATCCCGAATGTGGCGATCCTGTCCACCGACACCATCGCCAAGCGGCCCGTGGTGGTGACCGATGATCGCGGCAACGATGCGATCGCCATCCGCCACATCGGCTATCTCGGTCTCACCTGGGATCACAGGGCATTCGACGGTTCGACTGCGGTGCTGTTCCTGCGCCGCATCAAGGAAGCCATCGAAGGCTGGGATTGGGAGCGCGAGTTCTAGTGAGTCGGCTGCGGGCGAGGTGGCTCGGCCGCCTGCCCTATCGGGAGGCCTGGGATTTGCAACGCGCCCTCCATGAGGGCCGGGTGACCGGGAGGGCGGCCGATGACTACCTGCTGACACTCGAGCACCCGCCGGTCTACACGCTCGGGCGCAACGCCTCACCAGGCAACATCACGGCATCGTCCGAGTTGCTGGCATCTCTCGGTGCCGAGGTGCACGAGGTGGATCGGGGAGGGGACGTCACCTTCCATGGGTCCGGCCAGTTGGTCGGATATCCCATCGTCGACCTCAGCCCCCGCCCCGATATGTCCGGCCATGTCGAGCGCATGGAGCGTGCCCTGATCCTCGCTCTGAGCGACCTGGGGATCGAAGGGTGGTCCGATGACGAGGCCCGGGGCGTTTGGACGGCGAAGGGCAAGGTGGCTGCCGTCGGCGTCCGTCTGTCGCGGATGGTCACGATGCACGGGTTCGCTCTCAACTGCACGACCGACCTCGAGTGGTACCGCCACATCGTCCCCTGTGGCATCGATGATCGGCCGGTGACTTCGCTCTCGGAACTGACGGGCCGTCACGTGAGCGTCGAGGAGGCACTCGACGTGCTGATGCCTCGTTTCACCGAAGTGTTCGGATACCACGAGGTAGACGACCGCCGGGCTGCATTCGTCCGCGGGACGGCGCGTGCCCAGACTCAGGATTTCGAGGTCGATCGTCTGGTCGCTGCCGGGACGTTCTCGCCCGAAAGCCGCTCGGACATCCCCGTGATGGTGAGGGGCCGGCTTCCCGGTGAGCCGGAGAAGCCGTCGTGGATGAAGGTGCGCGCTGATCTCGGCCAGGGCTACCGCGAGATCAAGAGCCTCATGCGGGGCCTGGAACTCAACACGGTGTGCGAGGAGGCGGGTTGTCCCAACATCTTCGAGTGCTGGGCGTCGGGAACCGCCACCTTCATGCTGCTCGGCGAGGTCTGTACCCGCGCCTGTGGCTTCTGTGATGTCATGACCGGACGTCCCGGCACCGTCGATCTCGACGAGCCGAAGCGAGTGGCGGAGGCGGTCGCCTCCATGGACGTGAGCCATGCAGTGCTCACCTCGGTCAATCGTGACGACCTCGATGACGGAGGCTCTGAGATCTTCGCCGAGACGATTCGCCAGATCAGGGCGGCCGTGCCCGGATGTGAGACCGAGGTGCTGATCCCCGATTTCAAGGGCGAGCAGAAGGACCTGGAGACCGTGATGGCCGTGCATCCCGAGGTGCTCAACCACAACACCGAGACCGTGATTCGCCTGCAGCGCGAAGTGCGCACCGCAGCCAACTACGGCCGGTCGCTCACACTCCTGGCCAGGGCGAAGTGGCTCGATCCGGCGGCTGCGGTGAAGTCGGGTCTCATCGTCGGCATGGGCGAGCGCGAGGACGAGGTCCATTCGACACTGGTCGATCTCAGGGCCGTCGGGGTGGATATCGTCACGATCGGCCAGTATCTCCGGCCCACCGCCCGGCACCGTCCCGTCGACAGGTACGTCCACCCCGACGAGTTCGCCCGGTATAAGGCGTTCGGTGAGGGGCTCGGGATCTCCCACGTCGAGTCCGGCCCCCTGGTCCGCTCCTCGTATCACGCCAAAGAGGCGACGGCCGCGGCCCGCGAGGGTGTCCGGCCCTGACCCTGGCTCAACAGAGGGACCATCGACCCTGTAGGTTTTCGGCCCGATTGCCGATGATCGTCGGATAGCCGACCTGGAGATCCAATGACTCGCCTTCGCCTCGTCCTTGTCGGCGCTCTCGCCGTTGCGATGATCGCTGTGACACCACAACCGGGAATCGCTGACGACCTCGTTCGGGGGAGCGAGACCGGGGGAGGCATCAGAGGCACGGTGACCGACCTCGCCGGTGCCCCGATGGCAGGGGTCAGCGTCGAGGCGATACCCATCTACGATCGCTCGCTTCGTTCCACGCGGTATCACGGAGCGACCGCACCGGACGGTTCGTACGAGATCGGGCTCCCGGCCGGCAACTGGGTCGTGCACTTCAATCCGTCGTATCCGGCCGTGGAGGCCTGGTACGGCGGTGGTCTGATCGAGTGGAACGCGACGGTGATCACCGTGGGCACCTCGCCCGTGGTGGTGAACCAGGCCCTCCAGGCCACAGGTGGGACGTCTCTCGCCGTGTATGTCGTCGACATCGCTGCGGTGGCGTCGGGAGACGAGGCGTCCGCCAGGGAGTACGACGGTCGCAACGGATGTGTCGAGCTCATCGATTCGTCGGGTGTGGTGGCCGGGTCGCGCGGCGAGAGCGCCAGCCACAGGTTCGAGCCTCCCGAGGGCACCTACCGGGTGCGCTACCGCGACTGCCTGGCGCCGACCATCTACGGGACCTTCTGGTACAACAAGGATGGCGGGCCGGTCAGCCGGCACGACACGGTCTCACTCTCCGGCTCGTGGAACTCGATCACGCTGGGCGTGTCCGAGCGCTGTGCCGGGAGGTGGCCGACCATTCTCGGCACAACCGGTGATGACGTCATCAAGGGCACAAACCGCTCCGATGTCATTGCATCGGGCGCCGGGAACGACCGGGTGCTGGCTCGCAACGGGGCCGACGTCGTGTGCTTGAGTGCCGGAGACGATGTCGCCTACCTGGGTGGCGGGTCGGACCAGGCATTCGGGGGAACCGGCGCCGACCGGATCTTCGGCGGTGCCGGCAACGATTCCCTGTTCGGCCAGGACGGCGATGACCGGCTTCTGGGCGAGGGCGGGCGCGACAGCCTGCACGGGTCGAGCGGGGCCGATGTCCTCATCGGAGGCCCGGCGAACGACCTCCTCGACGGAGGTGCGGGGGTCGACGAGGTGACCTACCAATCATCGGCAGGCAGGGTCATCGTGAACCTGGCGACCGGGATAGCGAGAGGAGAGGGTCGCGACACTCTGGTGTCGGTCAGAAATGTGGTCGGCTCGCAACTCGGGGACAGGATCATCGGGGATGGCCTGGCGAACACCCTCAATGGCTTCGGAGGCAACGACGTGGTCGCCGGCGGCGCCGGCGATGACGTGCTGCTCGGCGCCGGGGGCGACGATACCCTCAAGGGGCAGGCCGGCAATGACTCCATAACGGGTGGCCCGGGCACCGATGTGGGCAACGGCGGCGCAGGCGTCGACGTCTGCCATGTCACTGTCGAGACCCCGATCTCATGCTGAGGACATGGCAGTAGCCTCGCGTCCATGACCCAGACCCAATTCGACTTCGCCGGCAGGGTGGCCCGCGCCCGATCTGCGATGGAGGCCCACGATGCCGACGTCCTGCTGCTGTCCTTCGGTGCCGACCTGCCCTATGTCATCGGATACGACTCAATGGACACCGAGCGGATCACCCTGCTGATACTGCCGGTCGCCGGTGAAGCGACGCTCCTCATCCCTCGTTTCGAGGCGCCGCGGGTGGGTCTCCATCCCGGCGTGTTCACCGTGCTGCCCTGGGACGAGACCGACGATCCCATGGCAATGGCCGCGGATGTGGCCGGCTCTCCCGCCAGTGCCCTGGTTGGCGACAGGATGAGATCATCGTTCCTGCTCGGGCTGCAGGAGCGCATGCCCGGCACCGCGTTCTCGGTTGCCACCGGGCTGATGAAGGAGTTGCGGATCCGCAAGGACCCCGGCGAGATCACCCTGCTCCGTGCCGCCGCCGAGGCAGTCGACAGGGTGGTCGTACGCCTCGATGCCACGCGCTTCTCCGGCCTCACCGAGACCGAGCTCTCCAGGGTGGTCGGAGCGATGACGATCGAAGAGGGCTGTGATGTCGCAGCGTTTGCGATCATCGCCTCTGGCCCCAATGGAGCGTCCCCCCATCACCACCCGGGGGAGCGATTGATCGAACGCGGCGACATGGTGGTCGTCGACTTCGGCGGCCCGGTCGGCGGCTATCAGAGTGACACCACTCGCACGTTCTGTGTCGGGGACCCCGATCCTCGCGCTGCCGAGGCATTCACTGTTCTACATGAGGCCCATCAGGCCGCGGTGGCGGCGGCTGCTCCCGGAGTGGCCGCCGAGTCCGTGGATCGCGCGGCGCGCCGGGTCATCACCGAAGCGGGGTGGGGCGAGTACTTCATCCACAGGACGGGCCATGGGATCGGCCTCGAGGTCCACGAGCACCCCTACATCGTGGAGGGCAACAGCGAGCCGCTCGACGTGGGGATGGCGTTCTCCATCGAACCCGGCATCTACGTGCCCGGCGAGTTCGGGATGAGGATCGAGGACATCGTCGTTGTGACTGCCGAGGGGGCAGATCGGCTCAACCGGTCAGAGAGAAACCTCCACGTGGTGGAATAGCCCTGCGAGCCGGACTTCACATGAACTGAGAAGGGACCACACAGATGAGTCGCGACCTCGAGCAACTGGCGGTCGACACCGTCAAGACCCTCTCCATGGACGGTGTCCAGCAGGCCAAGAGCGGGCACCCCGGCATGCCGATGGGGATGGCGGACATCGCCGTGACCCTGTGGACCAGGCACCTGATGGTGGATCCGACCGATCCGCTGTGGCCCGATCGCGATCGCTTCGTGCTGAGCAACGGGCACGGGTCGATGCTGCTGTACTCGCTGCTGCATCTCGCAGGTTTCAAGGTCTCGCTGGACGACCTCCGCTCGTTCCGCCAGTGGGGTTCGATCACAGCCGGACATCCCGAGCGCGACCCGATGCTCGGGATCGAGATGACCACGGGACCGCTCGGCCAGGGCTTCGGTACCGCCGTGGGCATGGCCATCGCCGAGGAGCATTTGCGGGCCGTCTTCGGCGCCGATCTGGTCGACCACCACACATACGCCTTCGTCGGAGATGGCGACATGATGGAAGGTATCTCCTCGGAAGCCGCCTCGCTCGCCGGCCATCAGGGACTTGGCAAGATCGTCTACCTGTACGACGACAACGAGATCAGCATCGACGGGTCCACCGATCTCGCCTTCACCGAGGACGTCGCCGGGCGGATGCAGGCGATGGGATGGCATACGCTCGACATCGACGGCCACGATCGGCAGGCGATCGATCAGGCGATCAGCGAGGCGAAGGCGGTTGGTGACAAGCCGTCCCTGGTGATCTGCCACACCCACATCGCCCACGGCTCGCCCAATCTCCAGGACAGCGAGAAGTCCCACGGCAGCCCCCTCGGTGACGAGGAGATCGCCGCAACCAAGGAAGCGATGGGCTGGCCGGTCGACGCTCGCTTCGAGGTTCCTGCGGAGGCCGCCGGTTGGTTCGCTGCCGCCATGGAGAAGGGGGGCCGAGCACGGCTGGCATGGGAAGAGCGGCGAGACGCCGCGTTCTCGGCCGACGATGCGCTCGCCGCGCGCTGGTCGGCGTACTGGGAGCCCCGGCCGGTGACGGTGCCCTCACTCGGTGCCGAGGTCGGCTCGTCCATGGCGACGCGGGCCGCATCGGGCAAGACGATCAACGCCCTGGCGCCAATGCTCCCCAACCTCCTGGGAGGGTCTGCGGATCTGGCCCCATCCAATAACACGATGATCTCGGGATCGGCGGCCTTCCAGGTCGGATCGCGCGATGGACGCAACTTCCACTTCGGCGTGCGAGAGCACGCGATGGGCGCTGCTCTCAACGGTATGGCGGTCCACGGCGGCCTCAGGCCCTATGGAGCCACCTTCATGGTGTTCAACGACTACATGCGCCCCGCTACGCGTCTCGCAGCTCTCATGGGTGCTCCGACGATCTTCGTCTACACCCACGATTCGGTGTTCCTCGGTGAAGACGGCCCGACCCATCAGCCAATCGAGCATCTGGCGAGCCTCAGGGCCATGCCCAACATGTGGGTGGTACGGCCTGCGAGCGCTGCCGAGACCACGGAGGCCTGGGAACTGGCGCTCAATCGCAGCGACGGTCCGACGACGCTCGTGCTGTCCCGCCAGGGATTGCCGGAGTTCGAGAGGACGGGCAGGGACGGGGCCACCGCTCTCGGTGGATATGTCGCCAGAGATGGCTCCGATGCCGTGCTGGTTGCCACGGGGTCCGAAGTCGGGGTGGCGCTGGGAGCCGCAGAGTTGCTGGCCGAGCGCGGCGTCTCGCTGCGGGTGGTGAGTATGCCCTGTTGGGAGGCGTTCTTCGCTCAGGACGAGGCCTATCGATCCGGGGTGCTCGGGGAGGGCCTGCCGGTCGCCTCCCTCGAAGCTGCCACGACATTTGGCTGGGAGCGCTTCACAGGCCGCGACGGGCTCATGATGGGCATCGATCGGTTCGGTGCCTCTGCGCCCGCCGCCCGCCTCGCAGAGGAATTCGGGATCGACGCCGACGCGGTGGCCGACCGGGTGGCTGCCTGGCTCGTCGGCTGAAGCGGCAGAGAATCACGCGATCGGGCCCGCCGCATCTGCGGCGGGCCCGATCGCGAGGGGGCTTGTGCTAGTGCCCCGACCACAAACGTTTGCCGCGTTCACGACGGCCAGATGACGCCCCCGGCTGTGTCCTCGTCCTCGACGCACGGTGAAGTGCGTCCACGTCCTGCGTCCTTGCCGGATG
>JABMPV010000235.1 GCA_013202595.1 bacterium | reverse complement strand
GTGGAGAGCGGGTGTCACGAAATGGCACCCGGCGGGGCCCTCGGGGGAGGGCAGAACAGGATGGGTTCAAACCGTGTTTCTCGGTGAGTACCAGCACAACCTGGACGACAAGGGCCGCCTGGTGATGCCGCGCAAGTTCCGGCACGACCTGGCGGACGGCGTCGTGATCACCAAGGGGCATGAGAAGTGCGTGTACGCATTCACGGTCGAGCAATGGGAAATCGAGGTCGCGGAGACCAAGGAGCTTTCCCGCAAGGACAAGGGCACCCGCCTCTACTCCAGATCGTTCTTCGGCTCGGCGGCGGACGTCGAGTTGGACAAACAGGGCCGTATCCCGATCCCGACGGCGCTGCGCGACTTCGCCGGCCTCGACAAGGACGTCACCGTCGTCGGTGTCGCCGAGCGGATCGAGATCTGGGATGCGGCCACCTGGGCCGTCGAGTCGGCCGCCAACGACCGTTTCTACGCACAAATGGACGAGGCACCGACCGAGGAGGGGATCTGATTGATCTCGCCCGCGCCCAGCAGTTCGGCCGACCCAGCGTCGGCCTCCCGGAGGCCATGTGGAGCTCCCCGTACTCCGCCCGCTTCCACCCCGGCATCAGCGCTTCGGGAGGCTGACGGTGGATCGGACCTATCACGACCCGGTAATGACCCAGGAGGTCATCGAGATCCTCAGGCCGGTGGCCGCGGGGACTCTGGTCGACGCGACCTTCGGCGGAGGGGGGCACACGGCAGCGATGCTCGCCGCATTCCCGGAGGCAACGGTGCTCGCGGTCGACCGCGACCCGGAAGCGGCAGAGCAGGCGCTGCGATTCGCAAACCGGGTCCGGTTCGTCCCTGGGGACTTCCGCCACCTGGACGTATTGCTCGAGGAAGGGGGATTTCATGACCTGGACGGTGCCCTCCTCGACATCGGGGTCTCCTCACACCAGCTCGACACCGCCGAGCGCGGCTTCTCGTATCACCGGGCGGGCCCGCTCGACATGCGCATGGGCCCCTCCGCTCCCTTCGACGCCGACGAGGTCGTCAACGGATGGGATCGTGATCGTCTTGCCCACGCGATCGGACGATTCGGAGAGGAGCGCTTTGCTCGCCGCATCGCCGGTGCGATTGTCGCTGCTCGACCCATCACCGATACAGGCCACCTCGCCAGTGTGGTCGCAGGGGCCGTGCCGGCTGCCGCTCGCCGGAAGCGCCATCCTGCGCGGCGCACCTTCCAGGCCCTTCGGATCGCCGTCAACGACGAATTGGCCGCTCTCGCCGATGGTCTCGACGCCGTCTTGCGAATGCTGCGACCCGGTGGTCGTGTCGTGGTGATCTCGTATCACTCTTTGGAAGACCGCATCGTGAAGCGACGCTTCGCCGATGAGGCGCGTGGCTGTGTGTGCCCGCCCGACCTGCCTGTGTGCGGGTGCGGCCGGACCGCCGGTCTCCGGGTCCTGACCCGCAGGCCCCTCCGCCCCGGTGCAGGTGAAGTGTCATCCAACCCGCGATCTCGCAGTGCCCTCCTCCGGGCGGCGGAACGGGTGGCGACGTGACCGCGCCAGCGCGCTCTGTCCCCATCCTCGTCCCCCGGGCGGGCCTGCGGGTCGTGGTGGAATCTGATCGACGCCGCGTCCCCATCGGTGGATGGATCCTCGTGGCCTCCGTCCTGTTTGCCGCATTCCTCGGGATGATCTGGTCGCGCACGGCGCTGGACCACAACGCATTCGACATCCAGGAGATCGAGTACCAGATCGAGATCGAAGAGGCCAGGTACTGGGAGCTCCGTCTCGAGGCAGCCCGGCTTCAAGACCCCGCCAGGATCACCACTCTGGCCGAGGAGATGGGCATGGTCTACCCGGATCAGGTCAGGACCATCGTCGTGTCAGGCGTGGGCGGCCCCGGAGCCGACGCCGAAGACCGCTGGGCGGAGCTGAAGGGCCTGCTCAGCGCGTCGCCGTGACGGGCCTCGGGCCCACAGGGGCCACCAAGCCGGGCAGGGGACGCGGACGCCTTGTTGCCGTGGGCGTCGCTCTCCTCCTGGCGTGGGGTGGGGTCGGCTACCGGCTGGTGGTGGTCCAGGGAGTCCAGGCTGCAACCTTCTCGGACCACGGCGAGGGTCAGCGGGTGCAGCGTGAGACGCTTGCAGCCGACCGCGGCACCATCTTCGACCGCGACGGGCGTGAACTCGCCGTCACAGTCGACTCTGTGACCGTCTACGCCAACCCGCTCGAGATCGATGATCCGGCAACCGTGGCCAGGCTGCTTGCTCCGCTCATCGGCGAGCCGCCGGGCGAGATCCTCACTCGCCTCGCTGCAGACAGCACCTTCGTGTACGTGGCGCGGCAGTTGGAGCGAGACCAGGCACAACGGGTGAAGGAAGCGTTGCTGCCCGGCATCTACTTCCTCGACGAGCCCAAGCGCGCCTACCCGCTCGGGAGCCTCACGGCACATGTCGTCGGGTTCGTCCAACCGGACGACAACCGGGGCCTCGAGGGCCTCGAACTGCAGTACGACACGCCTCTCGCCGGCACGCCCGGCGAGTTGGTGGTGGAGCGCGACCCCCAGGGGAGGACCATCCCGCACGGCGACTACTCGATCGTCCCCGCCGAGCCGGGCAGCGACCTCGTGCTCACCATCAAGACCGAGATCCAGTTCGCAGCCACCGAAGCGCTCCAGAGGGGGATCGACAGGACCGGAGCCGTCTCGGGGACCGTTGTCGTCCTGCAGCCGGAGACCGGCGAGGTATTGGCGATGGTGACGCTTCCGGGATACGACCCCAACGATCGCTCGGGAATCGACAGCAGCCTCTACCGAAACAGGGCGGTCACCGACCTCTTCGAACCGGGGTCCACCCAGAAGCTGGTGACCATCGCAGCGGCGCTCGAATCCGGGCTGGTCGATCCATGGACCGCGTTCGACATCCCCGAGGCGATCGAGATCGAGGACACCCGCTTCGAGGATTTCACCGTCCACCCCGATCAGCTGACCGTGACCGAGATCGTCGCATACTCCTCGAACCTCGGCACCATCCTCGTTGGAGAGCTCCTCGGAGCGAGGCTGATGCACGAGCACATGTATGGATTTGGAGAGGGCAGAGCGACCGGCGTGGACTTCCCGGGGGAGGCCGGCGGCATCCTCAGCAGACCGGAGGATTGGTGCCCTTCGACGTGCGTCGCAGGCACATCCATCGGCTACCACGTCGCGGTGACCCCGCTGCAGATGGCCCAGGTCTACGCGACCGTTGCCAACGACGGTGTGTGGGTGCAGCCCCACCTGGTTCGTGAGATCGTGGACGGCCACGGCGCCAAGATGCCGGTGATCGCCCACGAGCGCCAGGTGGTCTCCGCAGAGACTGCCGGCAGGGTGCGCCTCATGCTCGAAGCCGTGGTCGATCTCGGTACGGGCGGCTCGGCCTCGGTCATCGGATACCGCGTTGGCGGGAAGACCGGCACCACCCAGCAGTTCGATGTGGAGACGGGTGAATACAGCGAAGAGAAGGTGGTGGCATCGTTCATCGGAATGGCTCCCATCAACGATCCCAAGGTCGTCGTCGCCGTGGTGCTGGATTCCCCCCTGGAGGACGCAAGCGGGGGGTCGGGCGCCGCTCCGATCTTCGCAGAGGTGATGGAAGCCGCTCTCCATCAACTGGGGGTGCCGCCAGATGGCTCCTGATCTCATCACGCTCGGCGCCCTGGCTGCCCGGGTGAGCGGCCGGGTGGTCGGCGATCCAACAGTCCTCGTGAGCGATGTCACCCACGACTCCCGGGCCGCAGGGCCGGGAGTCCTCTTCGTCGCAGTGAGAGGATTCACCGTCGATGGGCACCGTTACGTGGCGAATGCCATCGAGGCAGGTTCGCGGGCGGTGTGTCTCGAGGAAGCGCCTGCTCCCGGAATCGACGCGATCGTCGTGGAGGACACCAGGGCGGCGTTGGGGCCGCTCGCCGCAGCGGTGCATGGCGATCCTTCATCCAAACTGGCGCTCGTCGGTGTGACGGGCACCAACGGGAAGACCACGGTCACCCATCTGCTCGAGTCCATCGTCACCGAAGCAGGCCTCACTCCGGCGGTGGTCGGCACGGTCGGGGCCAGGGTCGCCGGGGTGCCGATCCCCGTCGAGCGCACCACTCCCGAGGCTCCCGAGTTTCAGCGCCTGATCGCCCAAATGGTCACATCGGGGGTGCACGTCGGGGCCGTCGAGGTGTCGTCGCATGCCCTCAGCCTCGGGAGGGTTGCGGGGACCAGGTTCAGGGTGGCCGGATTTACGAACCTGTCCCAGGATCATCTCGACTTCCACGAGGACATGGAGGCCTATTTCGCAGCGAAGGCCTTGCTGTTCACGCCCGGGTACTCCGATGCAGCTGTGATCTGGGTGGACGATCCGGCCGGGCGACGTCTGGCCGACGGCTCCGCGATTCCGGTCACGACCGTGGGATTGACGCGGGGGTGCGACGTCAATGCGTCCGGTATTCGGATGAACCTGTCTGGGTCGAGTCTCGTGATAGGCGGCCCGGGCGGATCGGCGGAGTGCCTGCTCCCGCTGCCCGGGGACTTCAATGTGGCCAACGCTCTCGTGGCCGCTGGATGTGCCGCGGTGATCGGCATCCCGTGGGATAGCATCGCCGCCGGGATCACACACGTGCCTCGAGTTCCGGGGCGCTTCGAGGTCGTCGAGACGGGAGCAGATTTCACGGTGGTCGTTGACTATGCCCACACGCCCGACGGCATTGCCAAGGTCATCGCAGCCACCCGTCCCCTCGTGGGGCAAGGGCGCGTGATCACCGTCGTCGGAGCCGGGGGCGACCGCGACAGGGCCAAGCGCCCGTTCATGGGGGCGGCGGCATCGCTGGCGGACATCGCCGTCCTCACGTCTGACAACCCGCGCTCCGAAGACCCGTTCACCGTGATGACCCAGGTGGCTGCCGGCGCCATCGGCCCAGCCCACGTCGTGACCGAGGTGGATCGCCGTCTCGCCATCCGGGCCGCGGTCGGGATGGCTGCGCCGGGCGATGTGGTCCTGGTGCTCGGCAAGGGCCACGAACAGGGTCAGCAGTTCGCCACCGGGACCATCCCCTTCGATGACCGTACGGTGGCCCGCGAGGAGGTGGCGTCCTTGTGAAGTGGGCCCTCTCCGATATCGCCTCCTTCACGTCAGGCGTCGCCAGTGGCGAAGCGGTGATCACCGACGTCGTGACCGATTCACGCGCCGCCGGCCCGGGCAGCCTCTTCATCGCGATGCGCGGCGAACAGATGGACGGGCACGACTTCATCGGAGAGGCCCTCGGTTCCGGTGCGGCCGCCGTGCTCGTGGCGCAGGGCCGTCTTCCCGCAGGCGCACAAGGCGTCGAGGTCGAGGACACACTGGCTGCGCTGACCGCGCTCGGAAGGGCGCGACGCAATGAGGTCGACGTGCCCGTGATAGCCATCACCGGCTCATCGGGCAAGACCAGCACCAAGGACCTGCTCGTAGCCGGGCTCGGGTCCGGGGCCTACGGGGCGCTCCGCTCATACAACAACGAGGTGGGCGTGCCACTCACCCTCCTGGGAATCCCCGATGGCGCGGAAGCCGTCGTCGTGGAGATCGGGTCGCGGGGAGCGGGGCACATCGCAGCGCTGGCTCCGATCGTCAGGCCTGATATCGCCGTGATCACGGGGATCGGGTCTGCCCATCTGGAGATGTTCGGTGACATCGAGACCGTCGCCGCGGCCAAATGGGAACTGATCGATTCGCTCGGCCCTGTCGGCATCGCCGTGCTGCCACTCGACGACGAGCACCTGGCCGGGCACACCGCCACCTGCGAGGTCGTCACCTTCGGCGAGACTCCGTTGGCCGATGTCGCCGTCTCGGACATCTCGCTCGATGAGGCAGGCCGGCCCGGCTTCTCGATCACGATTTCGGGAGAGGTCATCGAGATGTCGATGGCGACATCCGGGCGCCATCAGGCGCGCAATGCCGCAGCGGCGCTCGCCGCAGCCGTGGCCGCAGGCGTGGAGCCGCATGCGGCAGCCGGCAGGATCGCCGGTGCCACCCTGTCACCCTGGCGGATGGAGGTCCATCCCGGCGCGGTCACGATCGTCAACGATGCCTACAACGCGAACCCCGACTCGGTCGCAGCTGCGCTGCGCACCGTCGCCGCCATGCCGGGTCGCCATATCGCCGTGCTCGGCAAGATGCACGAACTCGGGGAGTCCGAACACGAGGCCCATGCCGCAGTCGGCGCACTCGCAGCCGACCTCGGCTTCAGCCACGTGATCGTCGTGGGTGAGGCACCGGGCCTGGCCGGGGGAGCGGGCATCGTCGCCATCGAGGTGTCGGGGATTCCTGAGGCCATCGCTTCGGCACGGGCGGCGATCTGCCAAGGCGATGTGGTCTTGGTCAAAGCATCGCGTGCCGAGGGGCTCGAAGCAGTGGCCGACGCATTGATCGGGGTGACGCCGTGATCGCCATGTTCTCGGCTGCCGCCGTCGCCTTCGCTCTCACCATCGCGTTGACCCCGGTCGCCATCGGGATCCTCCGGCGCCGTTCGATCGGCCAGTTCATCCAGGAGGAGCTCCAGGGGCACATGCACAAGCACGGCACGCCCACCATGGGCGGCGTCGTGATGATCGGCGCAGTAGTGGCCGGCTGGCTCGTGGCCCACATGCGGATCTGGTCGCCAGATACCGGCTGGGGATTCACGTGGCGTGAGTTCCAGGTTCCGGGGCTGCTCGTGCTCGTTGCGTTCGTAGGCATGGGGTTCATCGGCTTCCTCGACGACTGGTCGAAGGTGTCCCGCGAGAGGAACCTCGGTCTCAGCAAGCGATGGAAGTTCGCAGGGCAGCTTGCGATCGCGGGATTGTTCGCCTGGGGTGCGATCAACTACGGGGTCAACACCGAGTTGTCCTTCACCCGTCCGCTCGGCTTCGAATTGGGGCCGTGGCTGTACGTGGCACTCGTGCTCGTGATGCTCACCGGCGCATCGAATGCAGTGAACTTCACCGACGGCCTCGACGGTCTCGTGGCCGGATCATCCGGTCTGATCTTTGGCGCCTTCGTGATCATGTCCTTCTGGCAGTTCCGCCATCCAGAGTTCTACGGGATCGTCGGCAATCTCGAGATGGCCATGACCTCTGCCGCGCTGGTCGGCGCAGTACTGGCCTTCCTGTGGTGGAACGCAGCTCCGGCGAAGATCATCATGGGCGATACCGGATCTCAGGCGATCGGCGGCGCCATGGCCGCTCTGGCGCTCCTGACAAACACCCAACTGCTGCTGCTGGTGCTCGGCGGTCTCTATGTGATGGAGGCCGTGTCGGTGATCCTGCAGATCTTCAGCTTCCGGGTCTTCGGGAAGCGCATCTTCAAGATGGCGCCCATCCACCATCACTTCGAGTTGAAGGGATGGCCCGAGACGACGGTCATCATCAGGTTCTGGATCATCGCCGCCCTCGCGGTCGCCCTCGCCCTGGGCATCTTCTACGGGGATTTCATCACCAATGGGGGCGTCGGATGAGGGTCCTCGTAGTGGGCGCGGCCGTCAGCGGAAGGGCAGTCCTCAGGCTGCTCGACGCCGAGGGGCACGACGTGGTGGTCTACGACATCGATCCGGCTGCGGTCGCCGACCTCGACCCGGAGCGCAGCGCAGCAGGGGAGTGGGACGATCGTCTGCTCGATGAGATCGACGTCATGGTTCCCAGCCCCGGTGTCCCCGAGCACAGCATTCCGATCCAGGCTGCACTCCGGCGTGGGATCCCGATCCACAGTGAGATCGAGGTGGCGGCGCAACGACTCGGAGACACCCGGCTGATCGCCGTCACGGCTACCAACGGCAAGACCACGATCACCGAGATGGCCTCTGCGATGCTCACCGCGTCCGGGATCCCGGCTGCCGCCGTCGGCAACATCGGAGACCCGCTCAGCGACGCAGTCGGAGCCGGTCACGAAGCGCTCGTCGTCGAGACCTCGTCCTTCCAACTGCGGTTCATCGACACCTTCCATCCCGACGTGGCCGTGCTCCTGAATGTGGCTCCGGACCACCTCGACTGGCATGGCGGTCTCGATGCCTATCGCAACGCAAAAGCCCGGATTCATGAGAACCAGGGCGAAGGGGATCTCCTCGTGTACGACGAGGACGATCCCGGGGCGGTGCGAGCGGTATCCGGCGCACGTGCCACTCGCCACCCCGTCAGTGGCCGCCGCCGTCCTTCAGGCGGATCGGGCCCGGCCGAAGGGATCCTGTTCATGGGGAGCGCAGCCATGAACCTCACACGGCTGCACCGTCTCGATGAGCCGTTCCTGGTCGATCTCGCTGCGGCCGGCACTGCCGCAATCGCAGTGGGCGCAGACCCGGCGTCGGTGATCTCGGCGG
>JABMPV010000234.1 GCA_013202595.1 bacterium | reverse complement strand
TTCCACTCGCCGCCGACGTAGTTCTTGAGCGTGCCGTACTCGTCCTGGGGGTAGGGCAGCACAGTCATGTTCTATCGATCCTCCTTGCCCGTATGGGCAGGTCGTGTGTCGCGTTGTTCGTAGAAACTCATCAGTGCAATCCGTCCTCGCCGATCATGTTCTCGAGCAGCAGGCCGCCGAGTCGAAAGTTGGGTCGGCCGCGGTTGACACCGACGATGACGATGACCACTTCATTCGGCCCCGGTGCGTCGGGCACGCTGACGGTCATGGTGTCGTAGAACGACCTGACCTTGAGGGCATCCTTGTGGGCGAGTGGCACGTCGATGGCAGTGCCCGGCCCGCCGCGTTTGCCCGATGACGAGATCCACGCCTTGCCGCCGCCGACCGCTTTGCGGAAGCGGTCGGCCATCGGCGTCGTGAGGAAGGCATGGCCGTGCTCGACCTCGCCGTTCATCCCGACGATGCTCGATTTGCCATATCCGTTGACCTGCTCGCCCATCGCGTCGACCAGGCGGGCGGCCATCATCTCACCCATGCCGACGCTGAAGTCGGTGATCTCGCTGAGGTCCTCGGAGAACTCGCCGGCGTACGGATTGCTGATGACTGCTGCGACGGCGACCTTGCGGTACAGAGGGTCGACGGGGAGTCCGGCCTCGGTCAGGCCGTCCTCGACGATGGTGACGATCTTTCGCATTGTCGGCATCTGCGAACCCTCCCTTTGTCACGGCGCCATCCGGTGCCAGTTGCCGGAGGTGCCGCGCGATCAGTAGTCTGTCTCTCTGTAAGAGACAACCCTAACGCCTGGCGTCGAGTCGGGCACGGAGGAGGACCTCATGGCGGGCGAACCCCTCGATCTCAAGGTCGTCAACGGGACAGTGGTGCTCGGAGACGGTCGGTATCGGATGGGAGTCGGGGTCAAGGACGGCAAGGTCGCCCTGCTGGCTCCCGACGAACTCCTGCCCGACGCCAAGGAGACCATCGATGCGCGGGGGCACTACATCCTCCCCGGCATCGTCGACTCCGAAGCTCACCCTGGTTGTTACGTACCGTTCGAGTACGACATCACCAGTGAGTCGCGCGCAGCCGCGTGCGCCGGTGTGACCACGTGGGGCATCCAGGCTCCCGTCACCCGTCTCGGCACCAAGCCGTTCAAGGAAGTCGTCTCCAAGGCAGACGTCGTCTCCTTCAACGAGTCGTTCCCTGCCGGCAAGGAAGTCATCGACACCGTCAGTCACATCGATGCGTACTTCACCTACATGCTGGAGACGGATCAGCACGCCGATGAGATCCCCCAGTACGCCGAAGAGCACGGCGTCACCTCCTACAAGCTCTATCTGCAGACCCGCTCCATGAAGGGCATGTCCGACGACGCCGACACCAACTGGCCCAGCCGGCGCGCCGGCCTCGGCACGGGTATCGACGACGGCACCGTCTACCGGGTCATGGAAGAGGTCGGCAGGCTCGGGTATCCGGGCATCGTCCACATCCACCCCGAGAACTGGGAGATCGGCCGCATCTTCGAGGACCGGCTGCTCGAAGCTGATCGGACCGACTTCGGGGCGTGGACCGATCGCTCGCCCGACTTCCTGGAGGCACAGCACGTCAGGGCCTACGCCTACATGGCACAGCAGACGCCGGGCAATGTGCCGCTGTACCTGCAGCACTGCACCACCCGCCTCACGTTCGAAGAAGTCCACAAGGCCAGGGCCGAGGGTCTGCAGCTGTATGCCCAGACCGGACCGGCATGGCTGTGGGCCGAGCCGGAGTTCGGCTGGCGGATCAACGTGCCGCTGCGACGCCGTGAGAACATCGAGGCGCTGTGGGTGGCTCTCGCCGAAGGCGTCGTCGACGTCGTCGGCTCCGACCATGTCGTTGGCTGGGAGCCCGCCACGTACAAGGATATGTACAACGAGAACATCTGGAAGCTCCGCACCGGCTTCAGCCGGGTCGAGTTGTTCCTCCCCGTCATGCTGTCCGAGGGTGTCAACAGCAACCGTTGCAGCCTCGAGCGTGTGGTCCAGGTGTCCTGTGAGAACCCGGCCAAGACGTCGGGCTTGTGGGGGCAGAAGGGCAGCCTGATGCCGGGCTTCGACGCCGACATGGTGATCGTGGACCTCGGGCGTGAGGTGACTGTCGGCAAGGAGCACATCAACACCAGGGCCGACTGGTCGCTGATGGAGGGTCACAAGTTCACCGGCTGGCCCATCAAGACCATCATGCGCGGCAAGGTGACCGCAGAGTGGGCAGACGACTCTCCGGGCATGCGCCCGGTGGGCGAGGCCCGCGGCCACTACCTGCCCCGCACGGTCGGCAAGTCGGGACCGCCGGCCCAGCTGACCAGCCCGGTGCGCCTGGCATCGAGCGATCGCTATCTCAGCGATGACTTCGCCAAGCCGGGGTTCAGTCCCGAGACCACCAAGTACACCGGCCCGATCGGAGGGTGATCAGTGGCGATCTGGGATGACGTTCTGACAGAGACGGACAGGGAGGTCTTCGAGGCCGCTGGATGGGGCAGGCGCGCCGGATACGGCGAGCGCCCGGCGATCATGGTCATCGATGTCAACTACAACTTCTGTGGTGACAAAGACGAGCCGATCCTGGAGTCCATCAAGCGCTGGCGCTACTCGTGTGGCGGCGTGGCGTGGTCGAGGGGCATCCCCTCCATCCTGTCGATCCTCGAGGTGGCGCGGCGCAAGCGGCTGCCGGTGATCTACACCACCAATCCCCGCCGCGCGGACGGATTCGACCTCGGCGTGTGGACTCTCAAGAGCCACCGTGCCGAGGACGAGGTCGATGTCATGGGCCACAAGGGCAACGACATCGTGGCCGAGGTGGCCCCGCTGCCCGATGACCTGTTCATCGAGAAGCGCAAGCCGTCTGCGTTCTTCGGGACGCCGCTGATGAGCCACCTCAACCAGATGGGAGCCGACTCCCTGATCCTCACGGGCAGCACCACCAGTGGCTGTGTCCGGGCAACCGCGGTCGACGCCCTGTCGTACGACATCCGGGTGACCATCCCCCATGAGGGGGCGTTCGACCGGGGTGAGGTGTCGCACAAGATCGCCCTGTTCGATCTGCACATGAAGTACGTGGACGTCACCGACACAGCCGACGTCCTCTCCTATCTGGAGGGCCTTGAAGCGGGCCT